>JALYMR010000297.1 GCA_030773615.1 Actinomycetota bacterium | reverse complement strand
GAGGTCCTCCAGTCCGCCGGCTTCGGCTTCGGCCAGCAGGGCGCCACCCCCGGCGCCTTCTACGAGTTCGCCGACGTCAGCCGCCGCACCCCGGACTTCCCCGAGGTCCGCACCCGCTCGCTGTCCTAGCGCCGCGGAGGATGCCGCGGGGCGCCTGCGGGCGCCCCGCCCGGCATCACGGCTGCCCGTCGCCGAGCACGAGGCCCTCGGCCGCGTCCGCCGAGCGCTCGACGAGGTCGGCCACCTCCGCCGCGGGCTCGCGGAAGCCGGCGAGCACGTAGCCCGCGACGACGTCGGGGTCGGTGGACGCCGGGCGCCCGACGCCGATGCGCACCCGGGCGAAGTCGGGTCCGCCGAGATGCTGGCGCAGGGACTTCAGGCCGTTGTGGCCGGCGAGCCCGCCGCCGACGCGGGTGCGCACCTCGCCGAAGGGCAGGTCGATCTCGTCGTGGAGCACGAGCACGCGCTCGAGCGGCACCCGGAGGCTGCCCCGCGCCGGGCCGGCCGACTGCCCCGCGTCGTTCATGTAGGTCTGCGGGAGCAGCACGGCCACCCGCGGGCCGCCGATCCCGGCGCGTCCCTCCGCGAGCAGGCCGGCGAACCGCTTGCGCGGCGCGGAGAGGTCCCACCGCCCGATGAGGCGGTGGGCGACGTCGAAGCCGATGTTGTGCCGGGTGCCGGCGTAGCGCGACCCGGGGTTGCCCAGGCCGACGACGAGCCAGTCGACGGGGGCGCTAACCGCCGCCCTCGGTGGCGGGGACGTCCCCGGGGCTCGCGTCCTCGTCGGAGCCCTCGAGCTGGCCGGCGCCCTCGCCGACCACCCCGGTCTCCTGCTCGATGGCCTCCTCGGCCTCCTCCTCGGCCTCCACGTCGACGTTCGGCGGCGTGATGCTCGCGAGCGTCGTGTTCTCCGTCTCGTCGACCACGGTGACCCCGCGCGGAGTCTCGAGCGCGTCGAGGTACACCGTGTCGTTCATCTGCATGCCCGACACGTCGAAGGTCAGCTCCTCGGGGATGTCGCCCGGCGTCGCCTCGATGGTCACCTCGTGGGTGACCTGGTCGAGCACCCCGCCCTCGACCACCCCCGGGGCGCTGTCGGCGCCGACGAGGTGCACGGTCACGACGGACTGGATGACCTCGTCGAGGCGCACGCGCAGGAGGTCGACGTGCATCGTCTCCCCGCGCACGGGGTGCAGCTGGGCGTCCTTGAGGACGGCGGGCTCCACGCGCCCGCCCAGGTCGAGCTCGAGCACCGCGCCGCGCGCGGCGAGGGCGAGCCGCAGGTCGCGGGCGTCGACGTCGAACGCCGCGGGCGTCTCGCCGTGCCCGTAGAGGACGCCGGGCACGCGCCCCTGCCGGCGCAGGCGCCGGTTCGCGCGCGAGCCCGCCGGGTCGCGGGGCGAGACGCGCAGCCTGGTCGCGTTGGTGGCCATGGCGGCCAACTTAGCCGAACGTCTACCGGTACAGCGGGGTCCCCCCGTAGGCGCGCTGCACGTCGAACCACGCGGGCTTCTTCGCGCCCTCGAAGGTCAGCAGCCCCTTCTGGTGGATGGGCGGCTGGGGCCGCGGGTTGCCGCCCTCCCAGCCCGGGCGCACCCGGAACTCCTGGAGCGTCCAGTACGAGGCGCCGCTCAGCCACGGCTTCGTGGCGTACACGCCGAGGTGGAAGTTCACGAAGTCTTGCTGGTGCTCGAACGTGCCCTTCTCCTCCACGGGGCCCGACCGGTTCGCCTCCGCGCCGAACTCCGTCACGAGCAGCGCCTTGTCGCCGTAGCAGGCGCGCACGGAGTCGAGGTAGTCCGAGAGCAGGTCGCGGTCGGCGATCTGGCCCGACGGGCCGGGGTACCAGCCGAAGTACTCGTTGATGCCAAGCACCTCGAGCGGGCCGTACTCGGGCTGGCAGCCCGCCGTCGTGTAGCCCGCGAAGGCGTAGCCCACCGGGCGGGTCGGGTCGAGCGCCTTGGCCTGGCGCACCGCGCGGCGGATGTAGTCGCCCTGCTCCGGCCCGGGCTTCGAGGAGAGCTCGTTGCCGATGGACCAGACGACGATCGACGGGTGGTTGCCGTTGGCCAGGACGTTGTCGCGCAGCTCGTCGGCGGCGCTCTGCCGCACGCTCGCGCGCCGCAGCTGCTCCGTCTTGACCGCGAACACGGGGATCTCCGACCACACCAGGAGCCCCTGCTCGTCGGCGAGCTCGTGCAGCTGCGGGTGCAGGGGGTAGTGCGCGCGCAGCAGGTCGGCGCCGAGCTCCTTTGCGCTGGCCACGATCTGCGCCCGCCGGGCGTTGTCAATCGCCGCCCCGCGCCGGGGGTCGTCCTCATGCAGGCCCACGCCGCGGATGTCCACGCGCCGGCCGTTGAGCAGGAGGTGCCCGCCGCTGACCCGCACGGAGCGGATGCCGGTCCGCTCCGTGTACCCGGCCACCCGCCGGCCGGCGACGGAGGCCGTGAGGCGCACGTCGTAGAGGGCGGGGCGGTCGGGCTCCCACAGCCGGGGGCGCGCGATCCGGACGCGGCCGCTGACCCGGCGGCGCGCCCCGGGGGCGAGCCGGACGGAGCCCAGGCGGACCGAGGCGGAGCCGACGCGCCCGGCGACCCGCACGACGCGCGACCGCCCGGAGAGGTTGCGCACGGCGGTGCGCACGGTCACCGTCGCGGCGCATGTGGGGCAGGCCAGCCGGGGCTGCACCTGCACCTCCGTGAGGTCGGCCACGTCGACCCGCCGCAGGTAGGCCTCGCGCAGGATGCCGCCGTAGTTCCACCACCCGCCCGTGGGCCGCTGGGTGCCGGCCTGCAGGCCCGCCGGCGGGAAGTCGCTCGGCCGCCGGCGGTTGTCCACCCGCAGGACGAGCCGGTTCGTGCCCCGGCGGCTGAGCAGCCGGCGCGGCAGGCGGACCTCGAAGGGAAGGTACGCCCCCTTGTTGCCTCCGATGCGCCGCCCGTTCAGCCAGACCTGCGTGCGGTAGTTCACCGACTCGAAGCGCACGATCCAGCTCAGCTCGGCCCGCCGGTCGGGCACCCGGAAGTCCTTGCGGTACCAGACGACCGCGCCGCGCATGGATTCGTCGGACTCGTCCCCCGCATTCCAGGCGTTCGGCACGGTGACGGCGGTCCACCCCGCCCGCGAGCGGGCGCGCTGGAAGCCCGCGCGCAGGCCGCGACCGCGGTCGGCCCGGAACAGCCACTGCCCGCCGAGCAGGTAGCGCCCGTCGGGCCCGGAGCGGTAGAGGGCGCCCTGGGTGATCCCGTCGGCCGCGGGGGCGGGCGCCGCGGCGAGCAGCGCGCCGAGGAGGGCGAGCGCGAGGAGGGCGAGGGGCGTGAGGTGCAGCCGGCGGGTGGGCATCGAGTCCACCCGAACACGAGCCGCCGGGCGAGGTTGCGCTCGGGGCGCGCTCAGGCCGGCGGGCGCTCGCCCTCGCCGTTGAGCTCGAGGAAGCGGGCCACGGAGGCCTCCTGCTTGGCGAGCCGGTCCGCCGTGCGCCGGGCGTGGTCGGCGGCCCGGCCCAGGAAGTCCTCGAGGCAGCTGCGGGGGTCGTCCGGCAGGGGGTAGACGTGCGCGACGTCCTGCTGGGCGCAGGCGATCCCGAGCGGGGGGCGGCCGGCGGCGAGCGTCCGCGCCCCGCACACGGGGGCGACGGTGAGGCGGCGCTCCGGGGCGCTCAGGGCGACGGGCATGAGCCGGTGGGCCGGCAGGCGCACCCCGAGCTCGACGGAGCGGTCGACCGCCACCGTCGCGCCTGCCGCCTCGGCGAGCGGCTCGGCCCACACGGCGAGCACGGTGTCGGCGGCCACGATCGCGTCGCGCAGCGCCCGCGCCTGCTCGGCGTAGAGGCCCTTGGCCTCCTCGCGCGTCTCCGCCTCCCCCAGGTCGAGGTCGCAGGGCACGCGCAGCAGCTCGTCGGCCCCGATCGCGGCGCCCGCCGACCGCCCGCCGTGCGCGACGTAGGTCTGGATCGTCCCGAGGTCGCGCCGACCGTGGAAGATGACGGTGAGGGCGTGGGCCAGGGCGAGCCCGCCGATGCGCAGGGCGACGGCCGCGGCGTCCTGCGCGTCGATGAGCGCCCGCTGGAGCAGGTCCTCGGCTTCGTCCACGGCTCCTCCTCCCTCTCCCCTCGGGGTCCTGCGATAGTAGTTCGCGCTCATGCGACTGATCTACAAGCCGATCGGCATCTTCTTCGGCGTCCTGAGCGGCATCGTGGTCGCCCGCCCGGTCTTCAACCAGGTGTGGGGCACGTTCGCCGACGAGGAGCCGCCGAACGCCACGACCCGCGACATCCACTGGGCGAAGTTCCTCCTGGCCGCCGCGGTCCAGGGGATGGTCTTCCGGGTGGTCCGCGTCCTCGTCGACCGGGGGCTCGCGAAGGTCTGGGCCGGCCTGACCGGCACCTGGCCCGGGGAGAAGCGCCCGCCGCGCACGTAGTGGAGGCGCCGGCGGTCGTGCTCATGCAGCGGCTGGGGCTCTCCGACGACGAGCTCTGCGCCGTGCTCGACGTCGACCCGCTCACGGTCCTGCTCGGCGAGCTCGCCCACCGCCCGGAGCTGCCGATCCTGCTCGACCTCACCGCGCAGGCCAGCGAGCGCCTGGGCGACCCCGTCCTGCGCCGCTGGCTGCGCGCGGGCGGTCCCTCGGGCCCGCCCATCGAGCTGCTCCTGCGCCGCGACTTCCCCGCCTTCGAGGATGCCCTCGGCGAGCTCGAGCGGCGCGGGTTCGTGCTCGGCGGCGGGCGCGGCTGACGACCGCCCCGGGCTAGAGCTCCGCCAGCTCGATCCGGCCGCGGCGCTCCTGGACGATCCCGGTCACCGTCACCCCGACCGCGATCGCGGCCAGGGACGTCACGACCGCCAGCGCGGGCAGGCCGAGCAGGGCGTCGGCCGCGGCCAGGACGGCAGCGCCGATCGGCCACCACCACCCGCTGCGCCAGCTTCTGACCATCGCGCTGTTCGTCACGCTGATGGTCACGAGGAAGAGCGCGACGCCGCCGCACAGCACGATGCGCGTCCACGCCGTCGTCTCGGAGGAGCCCGTGCTCTCGAGGATCACGTGCTCGATGCCGACGCCCACCGCGGCCAGGCCCAGGGCCGTGAGGAGGTGACCGTAGAAGTAGATGTCCGTCGCGACGCGGCTCGTCCCGCTTCGCTCGATGAGGAGCTTCTTCGCGGCGGCGCCCGCGAGGTCGAAGCAGGTCCACCACAGCGCCGCCGCGAGGACGAAGGACACGACGCCGATGAGCACCGCCTCGAGCCCCCACGCGACGTCGTGCACGCCGTGGGCGACGGCGGCGATCGACTCGCCGAGCACGAGGATGAGGAACAGCGCGAGCCGCTCCGGGAGGTGCTCGAGGTGCAGGGGCACCGCCCCGTGGGCGAACGTCACCGCGAAGGGCAGCAGCAGGTCGACGGCCACCCCCACGGTCCACAGGGCGTAGCGCAGCGGCGGCGGCACCGCGAGCGAGACGAGCCAGAGCAGCGCTCCCGCCGCCGCCCCGATGAGGTAGAGCCGGACGGTGGGTCGCGCCTCGCGCACGGCGCGGTAGGCGCGCAGGTACTGGAGGAAGAGCACCACGCGCACGGCGACGTAGCAGAGGGTGAACGGCACGGCGTACTTCGTCGTCGCCTCCGCGGCCGACGCGGCGAACCCGATGACGGCCAGCATCCCCAGGAGCTTCAGGACCCGGAAGGGCAGGTCGTCCGTGTCGAAGCGATTCGCGTAGAGCGTCGACGACGCCCACGACCACCAGGTCACCGCGAACAGCGCGGCGAAGGTGAGCACCCCCTTCAGGGAGAGGTCCTTGCCCAGGGCGCTCGCCAGCTCGGCGACGACGAGGACGAAGGCGAGGTCGAAGAAGAGCTCGAGCCACGAGGCGGAACGGTTCTCCTCCTCGGTGCGCAGGCCGGGGCGGCGCAGCAGGCCGGCGTCGGTCAGCGCGTTGCCGACGCGCGTGCGGGCGGGGGCCGTCACCCGGGGACGGTCTAGAACAGCTGGTTCTCGCCGCC
>JALYMR010000296.1 GCA_030773615.1 Actinomycetota bacterium | reverse complement strand
CCAGGCGCCAGCAGGGCGCGGTCTCGGCCGCGCAGCTGCATGGGCTCGGGGTCGGCCGCGGGGCGGTGGAGCTCCGGCGTGAGCAGGGGCGTCTGCACCGCGTGCACCGAGGCGTCTACGCCGTGGGGCCCCGCCTGCTGTCCTGGCGCGGTCGGCTGGTGGCGGCGGTGCTGGCCACCGGCGGCGCGATCAGGCACCGCACCGCGGCCGATGTGCACGACCTCCTGCCGGCGCCGGCCGGGCCGATCGACATCCTCACCGCCGGCCGGGGCCGCTCCACCGCCGCGCTGCGCGTCCACCGCAGCGGGACCCTGCGCCCTGAGCGCGACGTCGTCGCCCTCGACCCCGACGAACTGAGGGTGACGACCCCGGCCCGCACGCTCGTCGACCTCGCCGGCGTGCTGACCGCCCACCGCCTGACCGGCATCGTCCACCGCGCCGAGGTGCTCTGCCTGCTCGACGTGCGCGCGGTCGACGCCCTGCTCGTCGGCCACCCTGGGCACGGCACAGCCACCCCTGATGAAGCAGCGGCTCGCCACCACCGAGAGGAGAACCGGCGGATCGCGCGCGAGCTCGAGCAAGCCGGTCTGCTGCCGGGGCTCACCATCAACGCATACCTGTCGCTCGTGCCGAGCGAGCGCTTTAGTTCCGGGTGCGGGATCCCTCGCCACGGGCCCTCGCCGTTGCCTTCCACGTCGTCGTCGCCGTTGTCGGCGACACGCACGCACCGCGATCGTGCCAGGCGAAGCTCGCCCCACCGCAGCGAGAGGGGGGCGCCCGCGGAGTGGCGTGCCGCTCCGGGGCGCTCGCTCATCCGCGGTCGGCCAACGCCGCTGTCCGGTCGCTCACACAGCCGCCGGCGTGGCCGTCCTGCCGCAGATCCGAACCCGCGCGGTACACCCCGTTCAGAGGCTGCTCGAACAGCCTGCTCCTGCCGCGGTTCGTCTCGAGCGCGCCCGGGCAGCACGGCGTGCCGCGCGGCGGCATCCGGGCGGGTCGCAGGTTCCGGTCGCGCTCGAACAGCAGTCCCTGGTAGACGCCGGACTGGCCGCGGGCCTGCACGACCCTGTGCCCGAGCTCGGTCAGCTGCGGGCCGACGAGCCCGAGCTGCCCCGTGTCGAGTCCGAGGGTGTCGCTCACCTGGTCGTGATCGAACCGCGCGGCGTCGGCCGTGGCTTGGACGTTCATCCCCAGGTCGACCATGTTGACCACGTGCTGCGCCTGGGCCTGGGGCTGCGTGGTGCCGCCCTTGTTCCCGAACGCCATCAGGGGCTGTCCGTCCTTGGTGATGAAGCCTGCCGTGATGGTGATGAACGGCCGCTTGCGCGGGGCCACCTGGTTGGGGTGGCCCTCCTCGAGCGTGAAGTTCGCCCCCCGGTTGTTCAGGAGGAAGCCGTAGCCCGGGACCGTCACGTAGGAGCCGAAGAAGCCTGAGATGCTGTCGACGAACGACACCATGTTGCCCCAGCGGTCGCCGACCGTGAGGTACACCGTCCCGCCGGGGATGTTGCCCCGCACGTCCGCCGGCCTGGCCCGCTCCGGGTCGAGCTTGTCGCACAGGGTGGCGGCGTACTCCTTCGACAGCAGCGTCCTGAGCGGCACGTCCTCGGACGCCGGGTCGGCGTTGTAGCGAAGGAGGTCCGAGTAGGCGAGCTTCTTCGCTTCGACGATGAAGTGCCAGTACTTCGGGTCCCTCGGCCCGAGCTCGGCGAGGTCGAAGCCGACCCTCGGTGCGCAGACGTCGAGGATGTTGAGGATCTCGAGGGCGGCGAAGCCCTGCCCGGGCGGCGGCAGCTGATGGATGTCGTAGCCGTGGTAGTCGACCGAGATCGGCTTGACGAGCTTCCCGCCCTTGGACTGCGCGAACTGCGCGAGGTCATCGAGCTGCATCACGCCGCCCGCCGCCCTGGACTTGCGCACGATGGCCCGAGCGATCGGCCCCTCGTAGAAGGCGTCCCGGCCGCCTCTCTGGATCAGGCGGAGCGTCCTCGCCAGGTCGGGGTTGCGGAAGATGCCGTACATCCCGGGTGGCTCGCCGTTGGGGAGGAACGTGTCCACGGTGTCGGCGTCCGTCCTCAGGTTGGGCGCGAGCGTCCTCCAGTCGTGAGCCACGCGCTCGTGGACGGGGAAGCCCTCCGCCGCGTACCGGCGCGCCGGCTCCAGGACCTGCCTGAAGCCCATCGTGCCGAAGCGCTCGAGGATCGCGTCCCACCCGGCGACAGCGCCAGGGACGGTCACCGAGTTGATCCCGCTGCCGGGGACCTGGTCGACGCCCAGCGTCTCCTCGAAGTACTCCGGCGTCCACCCCTTCGGCGCCCACCCGCTGGACTCCAAGCCGTACAGCTTCTTGTCCCGAGCCGACCACACGAGCGCGAACATGTCACCGCCGAGGCCCGTGGCCATCGGCTCGACCACACCGGCCGTGGCGGCGGCGGCAACCGCCGCGTCGACCGCGTTGCCACCGTCCAACAGGATGCGCTCGGCCGTCGCGGTCATCAGCGGCTGGCTCGTGGCGGCGACGCCGTTGCGCGCGAGCACCTCCGAGCGCGACTGCTCGGGGTACCCCTGGGGCCGGCTGGCGCGAACCGCCGTCACGTTGCTGCCGGGGTTCGGGACGTCCGCGGACGGCTTGCCGAACGGAGTGAGCGATCCAGGGGGCGCCTGCGCGACGGCGACCGCCGACCCGATGGTCAGGGCCAGCGCGACGAGGCAGGAGGACCACCGTCGCCGCGTCCTCGTCAGGAACGCGAAGCCCCTGCGGCCTTGCCTCTGACCGTCCTCGCAAGACCGTCCCCCTCCGGGCACGAGTGGCACTGGAAGGGCCGAACGTACGCCGCCTCAAGCCGTGCGTCAAGCTGCTTGGCCGACGTCTGAACGCCGGTGCGTCGCACGTCGAGCTGATCGCCCGCACGCGACGACGGCACCTCCGTGAGGCGGGACCGCGGCTGCGGTCCCGCCCCACGGGCTCAGCGACCGGTGTACCGGAAGATCCAGAGGCCGCTGTCGCGGTCGCTGGCCAGCACGTACTTCATGCCGTTCGCGTGCTTGTGCACCTCGACGCCCCAGAGGTCGTTGCCGCGGGGAGCGATGTAGTGACCCACCTCGCGCAGGCCGGCGCGCCCGAAGCGCAGGACGCGGAAGCCTCCGGAGTACCACGAGAAGTAGGCGAGGCTCCGATCGGGGTCCGTCGCCACCTCGTGCACGCTCAGATCGCCGTAGCCCGTGGCGAAGCGCGCGTCGAGCGCCTCCGGGATGGCGTAGGCGTCGATCTCGTCGAGCGTCGCCGCGTCCAGCAGCCTGACGCCGCCCCAGCCGTCGAAGGTCGCGGTCGCCGCCACGGACGCCCCGAGGTCGCCGACCTTCGGCTCGACGTCCCCCGGGTCGGTCGCGGGGTAGGGCACCGAGAAGTCCGGGGCGCGCCCGAACAGCAGGTGCAGCGCTCGGTGCCCGACGCACAGCGCCGGGATCGTCGGGGTGAACTCGTGGCCGATGCCCCCGCAGATCGCCGCGTCGGGATTCGCACCCCCCGCGGCGCCCACGTGGTGGTTGGCGATGATCACGCCGCCGTAGCCCGCCTGCTGCGCGGCCTCGACCTTCTGCGAGAAGAAGCAGGGAGTCTCGCCGGCGCCCGGGTCCTGGACGGGCCCGCGCTGCAGCACGAGGATGGCCTCCTCGCCAGCGGGAAGGCCACCGGGCGGCGGCGGCACCGCCGCCCCGCCAGGGCCGCCGTAGCCCCCGTAGACCGTCGGCCCGTTCAGGCGCCGGTCGGGGAGCGTGGCGATGGGGACGGTGAACCCGAACTCGCCCGAGGGGTAGCCTCCTGCCGCCGGTCCGGAGGTCACCTCGAACAGCGTCCGGAAGGGCGAGAAGTCCTCGTCTGTGCCGATGATGAACCGACCCGTCCGGTCCCACTCGGCCTGGTGCGCGTTGCCTTCCGCGGGGTCGAACCCGGTCAGGGGATCTGGGCGCGGGTAGTCCGAGTCGTTGAGGTAGGTGGGGCGGGACGGGTCGTCGACGTCGAGCAGCACCCAGCCTGCGTCCCAGTAGGAGAGGAGCATCGTCCAGGTGCCGTTCAGCCTGCGCACCTCGACGTCGTGGAAGAGCGGCTCCTCGCCGTTGGCCAGCGGAGCCTGCGCCTCGGGCCAGTCGGCCAGCCCGGTCTCGGCGATGAGGCGCGGGTTGCGCGGGTCGGTGATGTCGAGGATGTCGACGTCGGCGACCTCCTCGTTGTCGACGATGACCGCGTAGGCCCGGTCGCCGGTCGTCCACATCCGCGCGCTGTGCACCTGGTGGGCCCGCGGCGAGGTGCTCCCGTCGGGGTTCGAGGTGTCGCCGACGCCCACGGCCAGCGGTCGCGCCTTCGTCGGCCGGGTGACGTCCCAGAAGGTGACGCCCCCCACTGCCGTGGGCCGCGCGGCATCGCAGATCTCGTTGTTCGTGACGAGGACCTGACCCCGGAACGTCGGGAGGTTCAGGTCGATGACCTGCGAGGCCTCGCCCGAGTAGCTGCCCGAGGGAGAGGGCAGGAAGTCGACCTGGCGCGGGCGCCGCGGATCGCGGATGCTCGTGACGTAGACGCCCCCGCGCCCGCAGTCCGGGTCGTCCTGCGCGTTGAGGTAGGCGTAGTTGCCGAACGCGGAGACGTCGGCGATGCGGTTCGGCACGGCGTCGCGGAGGCGCAGCCTGCCGACGACCTCCACGTTGCGCGAGGACCCGGGGAGGTGCCCCTCGCTCGGCCCGTGCTGGCCCGGGTGGCCGCCTCGGCGCGCCCCTCTCTGACCGGGCTGGCGCGCGATCGCCTCGCCCTGCGCGTCCGCATGCTCCTTCGGCGTGTCGACCACGCCGTCGCCCAGGACGTGCGGCTCGTCCGGGATCGATCGCACGTCCGCCGGCGGCACCTCGGTCGCGGCCAGAGCCGAGGCCGCCAGCACAAGGCCGACGAGGACGGCGACGGCAACGACGAGCCCTCTGCGCATAACGCTCCCCCTGCCCGTCGGCCGGCGCCCGTCGCCCCAGCCTCACCCAGCGCGGACGCTAACGCTGTCCACAAGCCGCATCAAGCTCAAGCGGGTCGGGCCGCGCGGCGGTGCCCCGACCTAGCATGAGCGCGAGATGCCCCCCGCGCACGAGCCGCTCAGCGGACAGCGGCATCGGCACGGCGACACCGCGCCCGAGCTCCCGCACGGCCACGACG
>JALYMR010000295.1 GCA_030773615.1 Actinomycetota bacterium | reverse complement strand
GTGCTCGAGGCGCTGGCGGCCGCGCTCGAGGCGCCCGCCGCCGCGCTGTGGCTCGCCGAGGAGGACGGCACGCTGCGCCGCAAGGCGGCGTGGGGCGCGCAGGGGGAGCCGCCGACCGCCGACGCGCTCGAGGCGGACGCGGGCGACGTGCCCGCCCGCGTGCACCGCACCGCGGCTCCCGTGTGGGTGGTGCGGACGCTGTCCGTCCCCGTGCTCACCGCGCAGGGCTCGCTCGGGGCCGTGGAGCTGCGCGCCAGCGGGCAACGCGATCCGGGGCGCGAGGAGCTCGAGTTGCTCACGGAGGTGGGCACGAAGATGGGGCTGTTCGTGGAGCGCCGGCGGGCTGAGCTCGAGCTCGCCGAGGCGCGCGACCAGGCCCTGGAGGCGTCGGGGATGAAGTCGCGCTTCCTGGCCAACATGAGCCACGAGATCCGCACCCCGATGAACGGGGTCATCGGGATGACCGAGCTCCTGCTCGAGACGGAGCTCACCGAGGAGCAGCGGCGCCTGGCCACCACCCTGCGCACCTCGGGGCACGCGCTGCTCACCGTGATCGACGACATCCTCGAGTTGTCGAAGGTGGAGGCCGGCAAGCTCGAGCTCGAGCGCACGGAGTTCGACGTGCGCGAGGTGGTCGACGCGGCCTGCGAGATGCTCGCCGAGGGCGCGCGGGCGAAGGCCCTCGACCTCGACGCCTTCCTCGAGCGCCGGGTGCCCGCCCGGGTGTGCGGCGACCCCGCGCGCCTGGGGCAGGTGCTCACGAACCTCCTGGCCAACGCGGTGAAGTTCACCGAGCGGGGCGCGATCACCGTCCGCGTGCGCGTCGCGGGGGACGACCTGCTGCGCTTCGAGGTGGCGGACACGGGGGTCGGCGTGGCGCCCGAGGCCGTCGAGCGCCTGTTCGAGCCCTTCGCCCAGGCCGACAGCTCCACGACGCGCACCCACGGCGGCACGGGCCTCGGTCTGAGCATCTGCCGCCAGCTCGCCGAGCTCATGGGCGGCGAGATCGGGGCGCACGGCGAGCCGGGGCGCGGCAGCACCTTCTGGTTCACCGCCCAGCTCGGCGTGCCCGCCCCGGGCGGCCAGCGCGCGCCCGCCCCCGCGCCGCCCGTGCAGGGGGAGGGCCCGAGCGACGGCGTCCCCGTCCTCGTCGTGGACGACAACGCGGTCAACCAGGCCGTCGCCGGGCAGATGCTGGCCAAGCGCGGCTACGCGGTGGACGTGGCGGGCGACGGCGTCGAGGCGGTCGAGGCGGTGGGGCGCAAGCGCTACGCCGCGGTGCTCATGGACTGCCAGATGCCGCGCATGGACGGCTACGAGGCCACGCGGGAGATCCGCCGCCGCGAGTCGCCCCGCGCGCGGGTGCCCGTCATCGCCATGACGTCGAGCACGATGCAGGGCGACCGCGAGGCCCGCCTCGACGCTGGCATGGACGACTACCTGGCCAAGCCGCTGACCGGCGCCGCCCTGGACGCCGTCGTGCGCCGCTGGATCGCCCTCTTCGACCCCGGCGTCGAGGAGGACCTCGACCGCGGCGCGCTCGACGCCGTGCTGCCCGAGGCGGGCGACGAGGACGACCGCGCGCTCGCCCGCGAGCTGTGCCTGCTGTTCTGCGAGGAGGCCGAGCGCGGCCTCGCCGCCGTCGACGCTGCGCTCGAGACGGGCGACGCCGAGGCGATGCACCGGGCGGCCCACGCCCTCAAGGGCACGAGCGCGACGCTGGGGGCGGCCCGGGTCCAGGCCCTGGCCGCCGAGCTGCTCGCCCTCGCCCGGACGGGTGACCTTGGCCCCGCCCCCGAGCTCGTCGCCGAGCTGACCGTCGCCGTGTCCGCCGCGGGCGCCGCGCTCAGGTCCGCCGTGGGACTGCCGACCCCCCGATCATGAAGATCCTCGTCGCCGACAACTCCCCCGTCGTGCGCCGCCTCGTCTGCGCCCGGCTGGCCGGCGACGGGCACCTCGTCCTCGAGGCCGCCGACGGCCAGGACGCGCTCGACGTGGCCCTGCGCGAGCTGCCAGACCTCGTCGTGCTCGACCGCGTCATGCCCCAGCTCGACGGACTCGAGCTCTGCGGCCGGCTGCGCGCGGAGCCGCGCACCCGCGACGTCGGGATCCTCATGCTCACCGAGCACGGGGGCGAGGGGGCGATGATCGAGGGCATCGAGCGCGGGGCGGACGAGTTCATGTCCAAGCCGTTCAGCCCGCGCGAGCTCTCCGTGCGCGTGCGCCTGGTCGGCTCTCGCCGCGCGGGCCTAGCCGCTCTCGGCGCTCCTCCTCGAGGACACGACGCTGCGGCGCTTCGACGGCTGGCGGGACTTCCTGCGCCTCGTGCCTTCGCCCTGCTCGAGAACTTCGGCCCCCGCCCGCTCGTCTGCCTGTACCGCCTGCGCGGGTCCGTGGCCTACGTGCGGGGCGACAAGGGCTGGGGGGTCATCGAGCGCCGCGGCTTCGGCGACGAGGGGCTGCTGCCCGAGGTGGGGCTGCGGTAGCGGCGGCGCTCGTCGGCGAGCGCCGCCCCGCGCCACTCGGTCTAGAACCCGCCCACCGCCAGGCGCAGGATGCCCCGCCGTCGCGGCTGTGGGTCCCCGTCGGCTGGGCCGCGCCGCGCAGCTGGGCCTCCACGGTGGCGGGGCTCGCCAGTGGCTGGCGGGCCAGGGCGAGGGCGGCTCCGCCCGCCACGTGGGGCGCGGCCATCGAGGTCCCGGACATCGTCGTCCTGCCGCCGCCCCTGCGGGTGGAGAGGATGCTCGTCCCCGGCGCCCAGAGGTCGACGCAGGCGCCCGCGTTGCTCCACGACGCCTCGCGGTCGGCGAGGTCTGTGGCCGCCACGGTGACGACTCCGTTGTCCGCCGCGCCGTCGGGCGCGCGGCCCGCCCGCGCGGGCGAGGAGCCGCACGCGTCGGCGGTCTCGTTGCCCGCCGCCACCGCGTAGAGGATCCCGCCGGCCGCCGAGCGGCGCACCGCGTCGTAGAGCGCCTGGCTCGGACCGGTGCCCAGGCTCAGGTTGGCCACCGCCGGCCGGCGCGCGTGCTGGGTGACCCACTCGACCCCGGCGATCACGCTCGACACGGGCCCCTTCAGATTGCAGCCGAGGACCTTCACCCCGGTCACGGACACGCCGGGCGCGACGCCGACGACGTCCAGCGCGTCGTCGCGGGCGGCCAGGGATCCCGCGACGTGCGTCCCGTGGCCGTTGCAGTCGCCGTTCTGGGAGCCCTCGAAGGTCACGTGGCCCGCCACGGCGAGGTCGGGCTGGTCCACGTCGACGCCCAAGTCGATGACGTAGGCGTGGACCGCGCTCGGCGCGGACGGAGCTCAGGTCGGCGTCGACGCGGTCGACGCCCCGCGGTGGCCACCCCGTCGGGCTCGACGTAGGCCACGCGCGGGTCGTCGCGCAGCGCCGTCAGGCGCTCTGCGGGCACGGCTGCCGCGTAGCCGCGCAGCGCGGTGCGGTACACGCGGCCCACGTCGGCCCCGAACCGGCGCCCGTGCTCTCGCGCGACCACGGCCGGGTCTCCGGCGCCGGCGCGCAGGACGACGATGGAGCGCTGGGGCTCGGCCGCCGCCACGGCGGGCAGGGCCAGGAGGCCGAGGACGGCCGCGGCGAGCACGGCGGGGAGGGTCCGCGACATGCGTTGACCTCGCTCGAGGGACGGGGGACGCTGCCAACATCGACGCTCCCCCCTCTCGCTTGAGATCGGAGCTAGTTCAGGCGCATGAGCGCGCCCGCGAGCGCGGGGAGGCGCACGGCGCCGCCCTCGAAGCGCGCCTCGTGGGTGGCGAGGACGACCTCGCCGCCGGCGGCGGGCACGCTCGCCGCCTCCCGGGCTAGGTTCGCCACGAGCTCGAAGCCGCCGCGCCGCACGCGCAGCCAGCGCCCCGCCTCGTCGAAGGCCACGTCGTCCACGTCGCCCCGGGGCAGCTCACGCCGGACGCGCAGGAGCCGCACGTAGAGGTCGCGCAGGGCGGCGTCGACCTCGCGGGTGAGCTTCGAGCGTTGGAACGTCTCCGCGGCCTGCGGGTCGGGGACCTCCTCGCCGGCGAAGGCCGCGAAGGCGGCGAACTCGCGGCGGCGACCCTCCCGCGTGGCGACCGCGATGTCCTCGTCGATGTGGTCCGTGAAGAAGAGGAACGGCGCGGGCTCGCCGTGCTCCTCGCCCTGGAAGAGCATCGGGGTGAACGGCGAGAGCAGGGTGAGGAAGGCGGCGAGCGGCCGCGCCTGCGCGGGCAGGCGGTCGCCCAGGGCACGGTTGCCCACCTGGTCGTGGTTCTGGTCGAAGACGACGAACTGGGCCGGCGGGCGGTCGTGGGCGGGCGCGCCGAAGCGCCGCCGGCGGAAGTCGGAGTACTCCCCGTCGTGCACGAAGGGGCGCCGGAACGCCTTCGCGAGGTCGGCCACCGTCCCGAACTCGGCGTAGTAGCCCTCGCGCTCGTCGGTGACGAGGGTGCGCAGCGCGTGGTGGAAGTCGTCGGCCCAGGCCGCGTCGTGGCCCAGGCCGCCCTGCTTCGCGGGTCGCGTGACCCGCGGATCGTTCAGGCCGCTCTCGGAGATGACGAGCGTGGCCGGCGCCTGCGCGCGCATCCGCTCGCCGAAGGCGACGAGCAGGGGGTGCGCCGACATGTCGAAGATGGCGTGGATCGCGTCGAGGCGAAAACCGTCGACGCCGACGTCGCGCACCCAGCCCTCCGCGCCCTGGAGCACCCACTCGCGCACGCCGTCGCAGAAGGCGTCGTCGAAGTTCATCGCCGGGCCCCAGAAGGTGCTGTAGCGGTCGGTGAAGTAGGGGCCGAAGGCGGCCAGGGCCCCGCCGCCCGAGGCGCCGACGTGGTTGTAGACGACGTCGAGCACGACGCCGAGGCCGGCCCGGTGCGCGGCGGCGACGAGCCGCGCGAAGCTCTCGGGCCCTCCGTAGGACGACTGCGCCGCCCAGGTGTAGACGCCGTCGTAGCCCCAGCCGCGGGTGCCGGGGAACTCGGCGATGGGCATGACCTCGATGGCGGTGACCCCGAGTTCGCGCAGCCCCTGCAGGTACGGGATGGCGGCGTCGAAGGTCCCCTCGGGGGTGAACGTGCCGACGTGCAGCTCGTAGAGGACGAGGTCCTCGAGGGCGACGCCGCGCCAGCCCGCCTCGCGCGGCGCGAGCCGGGCGGGGTCGACGATCCGGGAGGGCCCGCGCAGCCCCTCGGGCTGCCAGCGGGTGCAGGGGTCCGGGAGCGCCGTGCCGTCGACGAGGAAGGCGTAGTCGTCGCCGTGGCCGCCGGGCAGCCGCGCCTCGCGGACGCCGAGCCCCGCGTCCTCGAGCGGGTGCTCCTCGCCGCGCAGGCGCAGGCGCACCTCGCCGGGCGTGGGCGCCCACACCCGGAACTCGACGAGCCCGTCGCCGACGGGGCGCGCGCCGAGCGGACGCTCGAACGGCAGGCGGTCGTCGCTCACGCGCCGCCCCTACCCGGGCGGCGGGGTTCGATGCGGAAGGACGGCGCGCAGGGTGGCGGCGACCTCGCGGGGCGCGTGCACGACCTGGCCGTGGGTGAAGCGCAGCGCGCGCAGGCCGTGCACGGCCAGGGTCTGGTCGCGGCGGCGATCTCCGGCGAAGGCCCGCGCGGTCAGGTGCGCCGCGGCGCCGTCCGTCTCGACGACCAGTCCGTGCTCCGGCCACAGAAAGTCCACCTCGAGGCCGGCGACCCGCGCGTTCACCCGCGGCCGGGGCAGGCCGGCGGCGACGACGAGCGCGAGGAACGCCTCCTCGAGCGCGCTGCGGGTCACCTCGGGCTCGGCGGTGGCCAGGGAGGCCAGCGCGGCGCGCAGGGCACGGGCGCCGCGCGGCCGGTGGCCGGCGAGCAGGGCGTCGACCGCGCGCACGTCGAGCAGGCGGAGCACCTCGGCGCGGTGGACGACGCGGGTCAGGCGGTGGCGGTCAGCACGCCGGCGAGGTCGACGAGCGTGCGGGACGGGGTTGTCACCCTCAGCCCCTGGGGGTCGAGGGCGACGACGTCGCGCTCAGGGCGCAGGGTCGCACTGCGGTGGACGCGCAGCGCGGCGGTGGAGCGGCCCCGGCCGGCGGTGAGGATGTCGATCGGCCCGGCCGGCGCGGGCGGGAGGTCGTGCACGTCGGCCGCGGTGCGGTGGCTGATCGCGCCGCCGGTGGCCAGCACGGCCGCCCACCAGCGTCCGCGCAGAGCGACGCGCCGGTGGCCCACCGCGTACACCCCACGGTGCAGCGCGTGCAGCCGACCCTGCTCCCGGCGCACGTCGACCGCCCGACGCCCGAAGCCGAGCGCGTGGAGCTGGGCCGCCGAGACGACGCCGTGCTGCCGCGCCGCCAGCTCCGCAAGGGCCTGCTCGCGTCCTGGGCGACGAAGACCCCTCTGACGTGGTCTTCGCCGCTCACGATGGGCAGAGAGGACGGGATCGCAGGTCTCGCCCCCCCGAGGGCGCCTACGCCGGCACGAACCAGACCACCCCGAGCGGCGGCAGGGTGAGCTCCGCCGACCAGCCCTGGCCGTGCCAGGGCACGGCCTCGGCCTGCACTCCGCCGCCCGAGCCGACGCCGCTGCCGCCGAAGCGCCCCGCGTCCGTGTTGAGCGCCTCGCGCCAGGCGCCCGCGCGGGGCAGGCCGACGCGGTAGGGCGCCCGCGGCACCAGGGCCAGGTTGGCCACGCAGACCAGCGCGTCGCGGGCCGGGTCGCGCCCGAAGCGGGCGAAGGCGACCACGTTGTTGTCCGCGTCGTTGGCCTCGAGCCAGGCAAAGCCCGCGCCGTCGAAGTCGACCTCCCACAGCGCCGGCGTGCCCTGGTAGACGCGGTTGAGCTCGCGGACGAGGCTCTGCACCCCCGCGTGCTCGGGGCGCTCGAGCAGGTGCCAGTCCAGCGAGCGCTCGTGGCTCCACTCGGCCTCCTGGGCGAACTCGCCCCCCATGAAGAGCAGCTGCTTGCCGGGGTGCGCCCACATGTAGCCGTACAGCGCCCGCAGGTTCGCGAGCTGCTGCCAGCGGTCGCCGGCCATCTTCGCGAGCAGGGAGCCCTTGCCGTGGACGACCTCGTCGTGGCTGAGGGGCAGCACGAAGTTCTCCGTGAAGGCGTAGACCAGGCTGAAGGTCAGCTCGTTGTGGTGGTAGCGCCGGTACACGGGGTCGTGGGCGAAGTAGCCCAGCGTGTCGTGCATCCAGCCCATGTTCCACTTGAAGCCGAAGCCCAGGCCGCCGAGGTAGGTCGGGCGTGAGACGCCCGGCCAGGCCGTCGACTCCTCCGCGGCGGAGATCACCCCGGGCTCGCGGGCGTGGAGCACGCGGTTCAGCTCCTGCAGGAAGGCGACGGCGTCGAGGTCCTCGTTGCCCCCGTACTCGTTGGGGACCCACTGCCCGTCCTCTCGCGAGTAGTCGAGGTAGAGCATGGAGGCCACGGCGTCGACGCGCAGGCCGTCCGCGTGGTACTCGCGGGCCCAGAACAGGGCGTTGGCGAGCAGGAAGTTGCGTACCTCGTGGCGCGCGTAGTTGAACACGAGCGTGCCCCAGTCGGGGTGCTCGCCCCGGCGCGGGTCGGCGTGCTCGTACAGCGCGGTCCCGTCGAAGCGCGCGAGCGCCCAGGCGTCCTTGGGGAAGTGGGCGGGCACCCAGTCGAGCAGCACCCCGATCCCGTTGCGGTGCAGGCGGTCGACGAAGACCTTGAAGTCGTCCGGGGACCCGTACCGGGGCGTGGGCGCGTAGTACGAGGTGACCTGGTAGCCCCACGACCCCGTGAAGGGGTAGGCCATGACCGGGAGCAGCTCGACGTGGGTGAAGCCCAGGTCGATGACGTAGGCCGAGAGCTCGTCGGCGAGCTCGAGGTAGGAGAGGTGCCGGTTGCCCTCGAGCGGGTTCAGGCGCCACGACCCGAGCTGGACCTCGTAGATGGACATGGGCCGGGACAGCGGGTCGCCGGCCGCGCGCTCGGCGAGCCACTCGAAGTCCTCCCAGCGGTGCCGGGACCGGTGGACCACCGAGGCGGTGCGCGGCGGCATCTCCGTCTCGAAGGCGTACGGGTCGGCCTTGAGCAGGAGCTCCCCCCCGGCCGCCCGGATCTCGAACTTGTAGCGCACGCCCTCGGCCACGTCGGGCACGAAGAGCTCCCATATGCCCGACGCGCCGAGCGCGCGCATGGGGTGCAGCCGGCCGTCCCACGCGTTGAAGTCCCCCACCACGCTCACGGAGCGCGCCGAGGGCGCCCATACCGCGAACGAGGTCCCGGGGACGTCGTCGACGACGCGGGGGTGCGCGCCGAGGTGGCGGTAGATGTCCTCGTGGCGCCCCTCGCCGGCGAGGTGGACGTCGAGCTCGCCGAGGGTGGGCGCGAAGCGGTAGGGGTCGCGCAGCGCGAAGGTCTGACCGTCGGGGTAGCGCACGTCGAGCTCGTAGCGCACGGGCAGGTCCGCGCCCTCGGCGCGACCCTCGAAGAGCCCGGCCGGGTGGCGCAGGGCGAGCTCGACCTGCGGCCCGCCCTCCACCCGGGCCACGACCGCCACGGCCGCCGGGCGGAACGCCCGGATCGTCACCCCCCCGTCCTCGCGATGGGCGCCGAGCAGGCGGTGCGGGTCGGCGAGGTCGCGGGCGACGATGCGCTCGATGTCGTCGCGCACGCTCACGCGATCGGCTCCTCGAGCAGCCGGGCGATGCCGGCGACCGGGATGGGCAGCCAGTCCGGCCGGTTGTTGAGCTCGTAGCTCAGCTCGTACACCGCCTTCTCGAGCTCGAAGATGCGCAGGAGCGTCCGGGTCGCGGCCTGGCCCGCGGGCAGCAGGCCCGTCTCCACCGTCGCCACGTAGCCCTCGAGGAAGGCCTCGCGCGCCTGCTCCTCCCAGCCCTCGGGCGGCTCGTGGCCGCGCTGGATGCGCGACGCCGAGGCCGCGTAGGCGAAGGAGCGCAGCATGCCGGCCACGTCGCGCAGGGGCGAGCGCTTGCGCCGCCGCTCGCGCAGCGGCCGCGCGGGCTCGCCCTCGAAGTCGAGGATGATCCAGCGCCCGTCGGCGAGCAGCGTCTGGCCCAGGTGCAGGTCGCCGTGGTGGCGGATGAGGCGCCCCCGCGCCCCGAGGTGCGACATGAGCGCCAGGCGGTCACGGATGTCTTCCCCCCGCCCGGCGATGGGCGCCAGCGCGGGCAGGTCGGGGAGGCCGACGAAGACGCGCTCGATCTGCTCGTCGATCGTCGCCGTGAGCAGCGCGAGCGACTCCTCGCTGGGCTCCTCGGGCGCGAAGTCGGGGTCCGTCAGGTCCGACCCCAGCACGGTGTGCAGCTCCCCGCACACCCCGCCGAGCGCGCGCAGCGCGTCGATCAGGCCCTCGGGGTCCTTCCCCAGCGCGTCGAGGGCGTGGTCCCAGCCGTCGCGCGCGTCCACGACGAGCTCCTGCGCGACGCCGAGGGTCGCGTCGAGCACGTCGCCGCGCAGCTCGGACCACCCGTGCAGGGCGGGGACGTGCGCGAAGCCGTGGTCGTGCAGGAAGCGCAGCATCTCGAGCTCGGGGTTGTCGCCGGGCTCGAGGCGGCGGAAGAGCTTGAGCACGTGCGCGTCGCCGAGCACGACGGAGGTGTTCGACTGCTCGGCGCCCATCGTCCGCACCGCGGCGTCGTCGGGCAGCGCCGGCGCGTCGTCGAGCCAGCGGAAGGCGACCATGCCGTGCTCGCCGTCGAGCGTCGCCTGCTCGCGGAACAGCGTGGCCAGCGCCGGGTGGGTCAGCGCGTCGGCGTCCTCGCCGTGCACGAGGAGCTGGTAGAGCTCGTGCGTGCCCGTGTGGAAGCGGGCCTCGACCAGGCCGAGGGCCAGGCCGTCGCGCAGGGCGAGCACCTCGAGCACGTGCACCTCGGAGACGTCGCGCGCCTTCGAGCCGAACCAGCGCTGGGCGACGACCCACTCGCGCAGCCGCTCGGAATCGGGGTCAGTCGCGGGCACCGTCGTCCTCCCGCTCCTCGAGGGTGAACCAGAAGAAGCCCCGCGGGGCGAGGGTCAGAAGGTACGGCAACTGCCCGATGCGCGGGAAGCTCGTGCGCCCGAACATCTCCACGGGATGTCGCCCCTCGAAGGCGGAGAGGTCGAGCTCGACGGCCTGGGCCGAGCGGGCGAGGTTGTGCACGCAGAGCACGATGTCCTCCTGCAGGCGGCGCACGTGGGCGAAGATGCGCGGGTTGTCGGGCCGCAGCGGCTCGTAGGTGCCCAGGCCGAACACGGGGTGCTCCTTGCGCAGGGCGACGAAGCGCCGCAGCCAGCGCAGGAACGAGGTCGTGCCGCGCAGCTGCGCCTCGACGTTGATGGCCTGGTACCCGTACACCGGGTCCATGAGCGGCGGCGCGTAGAGCTGGGCGAAGTCGGCGCGCGAGAAGCCGCCGTTGCGGTCGCCCGTCCACTGCATGGGCGTGCGCACGCCGTCGCGGTCGCCGAGGTAGACGTTGTCGCCCATCGCGATCTCGTCGCCGTAGTAGAGGACGGGGCTGCCGGGCAGGGAGAACAGGATGGCGTGCATGAGCTCCATCTCGTCCCGCCCGCCGTCGAGGAGGGGCGCGAGGCGCCGGCGGATGCCCAGGTTGAGCTTCATCCGCGGGTCCTTCGCGTACTCCCCGTACATGTAGTCGCGCTCCTCGTCGGTGACCATCTCGAGGGTCAGCTCGTCGTGGTTGCGCAGGAACAGGCCCCACTGGCAGTTGTCCGGGATGGACGGGGTCCGCTCGAGGATCTCGAGCATGGGGACCGCCTCCTCGCGCCGCAGGGACATGAACATGCGCGGCA
>JALYMR010000294.1 GCA_030773615.1 Actinomycetota bacterium | reverse complement strand
CGCCCGCGACGGCACGCCGCTCGCCCGCGGCCCGGGCGAGGGCTCGCCCCTCGGGGGCGCGGCGCTGAGCGCGGCGGGCGAGTTGGGCCCGCTCCCCGCCGACCGGGCGCTCGAGGCCTGGCGGCTCGGCTTCCCCCCCGGTGCCCCGGTGGGGGTCAGCGGGCTCGAGCGCGTGCTGGACGAGCGCCTCGCGGGACGCCCGGGCGGTGCCCTCCTCGCCGGCGGCCGCGTCCTGGCCAGGACCGAGCCCCGCGCCGCGCGGCCCGTGCGCACGGCGATCGACCCGTCCCTCCAGCGCGCGTCGGTCGCGGCGCTCGGCGACCGCCTGGGCGGGGTGGCCGCCCTGCGCCCCGCCACCGGCGAGGTGCTCGCCCTCGCGGGCCTCGCCCTCGACGGGCTGCAGCCCCCGGGCTCGACGTTCAAGATCGTCACCCTGGCCGCCGCGCTCGAGGCCCGGGTGACGACGCCCCGCGCGCGCTTCCCGGTCCAGACCGCGGCCACCCTGTCCGGGGTCGAGCTCCAGAACGCGAACGGGGAGGCCTGCGGGGGCGTCCTGGGCGCCGCCTTCGCGCACTCGTGCAACTCGGTGTTCGCGCCGCTGGGCGCCCGTCTCGGCGCCCGGCGCCTCGTAGCCGCCGCCGAGCGCTTCGGCTTCAACCGCCCGCCCGGGCTGCCCGGCGCGGCCACGAGCACGATCCCCCGCGCCGCCGAGCTCGGCGACGAGCTCGCGGTCGGGTCCACCGCGATCGGGCAGGGACGCGTCTTGGCCACCCCGCTGCAGATGGCGTGGACGGCGGCCACGATCGCGGCGGACGGCCGGCGTCCGCGGCTGACCGCCGAGCCGCGCGACCGTGCCGCGCCCGGCCCCGCGGTCTTGGACCCGCATACGGCGGCCGCGGTGACCCGCATGATGGAGCGCGTCGTCGGCGAGGGCACGGGCCGGCAGGCCGCCCTCCCGGGGGTGAGGGTGGCCGGGAAGACCGGCACCGCGGAGCTGCGCACGACCCAGGGAACCTGCCCCGCGGCCCCTGACCCCGCGGGGTGCGCCACGAGCGCGGACGACACGACCGACACCGACGCGTGGTTCGCGGCCTTCGCCCCCGCCCGGCGCCCCGAGGTCGCCGTCGGCGTGCTGCTCGTGCGCGCCGGCACGGGCGGCGACACCGCGGCCCCCGCGGCGCGCCTCGTGCTCGAGGCGGCGCTGGCGCCGCCGCGCGGGCCGGGCTAGACGTCGAGGCTGACCGACACGGTGTTCGTACCGACCGGGCTCTCGACAATGAACTCGAGCGGCCGGTTCTCGAGCGCGGTCTGCTCGATGCGGAAGAGGATGAGCGCGCCCTGGACGGGCGTGTGCCACGCGGGCGAGTCGGGCACGGGGATGAGCCCACCCGGCTGGAGGGGCAGCGGGACGTAGCGGAACGGGTTCTCCGGGCCGAGCGGGACGGGCCGGAACACCTGCTCCTGCGTGTCCTCGATGACGAACTCGCCGCTAGGTTGGTGGGCCTCCTCCTCGTCGTTCTCCACCCGGAGGAACACGCCGAAGAACACCTGGCCGCGTCGCAGGGACGACTGCGGCGGCACGCCCTGGAGGAACGCCCGGTCCTCCGTGTCGTTCGGGTTGAGCTGGCGCGAGACCTGGATCTGGTACTTGAGGCCCCCGAGCTCGAGGTACGTCGCCTCCGTCTCGCCCTCGACGTTGCCGTAGGGCCCGGGGTCGCCCCCCTCCCCGCAGCCCGCGGCGAGCAGGGCGCCGGCCGTGAGGACGACGCAGAGCAGGAGGCGCACGGACCGCGTCACGGCCGCCACTCTAGTCCGGCAGGCTGCGCAGGGGACTGCCCGTGGCGGGCTTGCGCGGACCGCCGGCGATCGTCGCCCTGCGCCCTCGCTGCTCGCCGTCCTCGAGGATCGCCCGCAGCCGCCCGAGGGCGCGGCCCCAGCGTCGCTTGGCGAAGCCGCGCGCGCCAAGGAGGGTCTCCATCACGCGGTCGGTGGGCTGGCCCGGGAGCGTCTCGATCGTGAAGGTCACGCGCGTCTCGCCGCCGCCGGCCTGCTCGAGCTCCCAGACCGCGACGGTGCGCGAGCGGTTGAACTTCCCCCCCCGCCCGCGGGCCACGAGCCGGCGCGGGGGCTCGAACTCCGAGAAGGTGAGGTCCGCCCAGCCGAAGCGGTTCAGGCGCTGGGCGATCCGGAAGCGGCCCCCGGCCCCCAGGCCGTACGAGTCCTCGCGGGTGAGGTGGAAGTCCGAGAGGAAGTGGTCGGTGAACTCGGCGTGGTTCGCGAAGTCCGCGAGGTACTCGAAGACCTCCTCGCGGGGACGGGCGATGGTCGTCGACACGGTGACCGGGTCCATGACGGCGCGGATCCTAGAGGGCGGGGAGCCGGCGCAGCCGGCCGCCCTCTGGGCCGGGAGGGCGGGAAGCCGCGCAGCCGGCCGCCGTGCCCCTACGCGGCGCGGACGATGAGGCGCACGGCGCGGCTGGTGACCCCGTGGCGCACGAGCTCGGTGCGCTCGGGATCCTCCGCGCGCAGCGGGCGGCAGAGCTCGCACACCCGCACCCCGCGCGGGTAAACGTGCACGCCTTCACCCACGAGGGGCGTGCGGTGGCAGTCCGCACACCGCGGTCCGCCCCCCTGCAGCGCGTCGATACTGCGCCGCAGGAGCTCGCGCTCGAGGTCGACGGAGTCGTTGCGGGGGGAGCGACGGCGGAGACCTCCGGGCACCTTGGGCATGGCGGGGGCTTCGCGGCGCCGGGCCGGCCTCCTGCTCCGAGCGCGCCCGGCACCGTGCGCTTAGAGCGCCTTTAGGAGATTGCTTGAAGATTGTGGAATCGTCATGGGACAGGGAGCTGACATGGAATCGCTGACTTCCGGCACGCTCGCGGGGATGGGTTCGTTCCGCTGCGCGGAGTGCGGGTACGTCGTCGCGCTTGTGGCCGACGACGAGCTGCCCGAGTGCCCCGGCTGCGGCGGCAGGGACTTCAACCGCGCGTCGCTGTTCGGCGGCCCGCAGTTCGCCCGCGAGGTCGAGCCCGAGGGCACGGAGGAGGAGCGCCGCGCGCTGCTCGCCGAGGCCCGCGGGTCGATCACGGAGCCCGGGCAGTACCTCGTGTTCGAGCAGGACGGCGAGGTGCACGCCGAGCCCCTCCAGCGCGAGTGGACGCGGATCGGCCGCAGTCTCGTCGCAGACGTGCGCTTCGACGACCCCACGGTGTCGCGGCGCCACGCCCTCATCGTCCGCCAGGCGGACGGGGTGCGGGTGCTCGACGACCGCAGCCTCAACGGCGTGTTCGTCAACGGCGAGCGCGTGGAGTGGCGCACCCTGCGCGAGGGCGACGAGATCCTCGTGGGGCGCTACCGGCTGCACTTCATCGACGTGAGCGCCAGGGACCGCGCGGGCGAGCCCGCGGGGGTCGGGGCGCGCGAGGGCTAGCGGGGGCGGCTCGCTCGGCACCGCTCCCAGCGGCCGGTCGGGACGTGCCCGAGCCTAGACTCGCGCGCGTCATGGTTGCCGGGAGCCAAGCCCCCAGCCGGGCAGGCGCGGTGACGGCGCTCGTCGTCGCCGCGCTGCTTGTCGCCGCCTGCGGCGAGGCCGGCCGTGTGGTGCGGTCGCCTGCGGCTGGCGCCCCGGCCTCCCTCGGCGCGTCCGCGACGGCCGCCGCGACCT
>JALYMR010000293.1 GCA_030773615.1 Actinomycetota bacterium | reverse complement strand
CGGCCGGGCGCGCCGGAGGCGCCGGTGACCGTGCGCGGGCCGCTGACCTACGCGGGCCCCGGCTCGCTGGGCGGCGTGGAGTCCGCCCTGCGGAGGTAGCGGGTGCGACGCGGCGTGCGCGCGCTGTCGACCGTCCTCCTGCTCGCCGGCGCGCTGCTGCTCGCCGACGCCGGCCTGACCGTCGCCTGGCAGGAGCCCGTCTCCGCCCTCTACGGCCGTCTGAACCAGGACCGCCTGGCGGGGCAGCTCTCCGGGCTCGAGCGCGCCGCCCCGAGCCCGGTCGAGACCCGGGCGCTGCGCGCGCTGCCCAGCGGGGAGCGCCGGCTCGCCTTCCTCGCCCGCTCCCTGCGCCGCCGCGCCCGCCCCGGGCAGGCCGTCGGTCGCGTCGCGATCCCCCGCATCGGGGCGGACTTCGTCGTCATCAACGGCACCCGCGCGCCCGACCTGCGCGCGGGCCCCGGCCTCTACGAGCAGACGCCGTTCCCGGGCACCGGCGCCACGACGGCGATCGCCGGGCACCGCACGACGTACGGGGCGCCCTTCCGCCGGCTCGACCGCCTGCGCCGCGGCGACGCGGTGACCGTCACGATGCCCTACGGCCGGTTCACCTTCCGCGTGGAGGGCACCCGCATCGTGCCCCCCACGGAGCTCTCGGTGATCCGGCCCGTCGGCTACGACCGGCTCGTGCTCTCGGCCTGCCACCCCCTGTACAGCGCCGCCCAGCGGATCATCGTGTTCGCCCGCCTGCAGGGCGCCCGGCCCCGCGGCCCGGCGCTCAAGCTGTGAGCGCTGCGGCCGATACGTGCTCCGTGACCGAGCCTGAACGCGTGCACGAGCTGCGGGAGCGGGTGCGGCGTGCGGAGTACGTCGTCGATCCCGCGGAGGTGGCCGACGCGCTGCTGCGCCGGGGGCTCGGCGCGCTGGCGCTGGCCCTGGAAGGCCGGGGAAGCGGCGCGGGCGCCCGGCCCGTGCTCAACGGTGGCGAAAGCCGGCCGCCCGGCGCTCGCCCTCCGGCCCGCTCAGCCGAGCGCCCGCCGGGCCGTCCGTGACCCGCCCGACCCAGGTCACACCCGCCGCCCGCTGCGCCGTCCCCGCGCGGTCGGCGGGGACGCAGACGCACAGCTCGTAGTCCTCGCCCCCCGCCGCCGCGAGCTCCCACGCGGGTCGCCCGAGGCGCGCGGCGACGGCGGCGACCCCGGGCGCGATGGGGAGCGCGTCCGCCTCGAGCTCGAGCAGGGCGCCGCTGGCCCGGCCCACGTGCGCGGCGTCGGCGAGGAGCCCATCGGAGAGGTCGACCAGCGCCGAGGCTCCGGCGGCGGCCAGTGCGCGGCCGGCGGCCAGGCGCGGCTCGGGACGCAGGTGCGCGGCGCGCAGCGCGGCGAAGTCGTCCTCCTCACCCCGCTCGGGCGCGAGGGGGGCGTCGAGCACCGCGAGCCCGGCGGCGGAGGCGCCGAGCGCCCCCGTGACCCCCACGAGGTCGCCGGGACGCGCGCCGTCGCGCCCCACGAGCTCCGTCGGCTCGTCCGCCCAGCCCACCACGGTGACGGCGACGGTCAGCGCGGGCGCGGCGGTGACGTCACCGCCGAGCACGCTCACCCCGCAGCGCGCCGCGAGGCCCTCCATGCCCCGGGCGAGGTCGAGGAGGTCGTCGTCGCCGAGCGTCTCGGGCACCCCGAGCACGACGTAGGCCTCGCCCGCCTCGGCGCCCATCGCGGCGAGGTCCGAGAGCGCGCCGGCGAGCGCGCGGTGGCCGACGTCGGCGGCCGAGGCGGTCGCGCCCAGCCGGAAGTGCACGCCGTCGACCATGGCGTCCACCGAGGTGACCGCGAGGGGCCGGGCGCGGACGACGGCGGCGTCGTCCCCGCTGCCCCGCACGACGCGGGGGGAGCGGACGCCGAGCACCTCGCGGAAGGCGGCGATGAGCTCGAACTCGCCGCGGGGCATCAGGGCGCGTCGGGCCCGCGAGGGGGCGCGACGCTCAGCGGTAGCGGTAGATGACCCGCGCGCGGTCGAGGTCGTAGGGCGACAGCTCGACCCGGACCCGGTCGCCGGGGAGGATGCGGATGCGGTGACGGCGCATCTTGCCGGCCACGTGGCCCAGCACCATGTGGTCGTTGTCGAGCTTCACGCGGAACATCGCGTTGGGCAGGGCCTCCACGACCTCGCCCTCGAACTCGACCTTCTCCTCCTTGCTCATCCGCCGGTGACGGTAGCAGCGGCGGTGCGCCCGGGCGGACGATCGGGGCGAGCCGGGAGCCGCGGGCGGCGTCCGCGCTCGTGAGGCGGTGCTAGTCGCCGCCGGCGGGCGCGGCGTAGTCGCCGGGGTCGAAGCCCCCGCTGGGGCTCGCGCCGCCGCCGTCCCCTCCGCCGCCGTCGGAGGCCGGGGCCTCGCCGCCGTCGGCGGGGGCGTCCGGGGTGTCCGCGGGTGCCGTCTCGGGCTCACGCTCGGGCTCCGCCGGGGCGGGCTCGGCCGCCGCCGTGGGGTCGGGCACGGGGGTGGGAGCGAAGCCAGCGTCCTGGCCCGCGTCCTCGGCGTCCCCCCCGGGCGCGCCGCCCTGGGCGTAGCGGCCGGAGTAGGGACCGAGGGCCACGGGCTCGCGGGGCGTGCTGGGGAAGTCGGCGCACCGGCTCCGGGTGGCCACGCGCATGTAGTCGCCCCAGATCTCGGCCGGGAAGGTGCCGCCGGCGACCGGGCCGCCGCCGTAGAGCGTCTTCATCTCCACCCCGCCCTCGGGGTAGCCGACCCAGACGGCGGTGGACAGCCGGGGGGTGTAGCCGACGAACCACGCGTCCTTGTGCTCGTCGGTGGTGCCCGTCTTGCCCGCCGCCGGGCAGCCGATCTGCGCGGCCTTGCCCGTGCCCTGCTGGACGTTCTGCTCGAGCAGCCGGGTGACCTCGAGGGTCACGCCGTCGGGGAACGCCTTGTGGCGGCGGGGCTCCGTGAAGTCGTCGACCTTGCCGTCGGGGCGGGTGACCTTCGTGATCGCCTTCGGGCGGTTGCGCCAGCCCCCGGAGGCGATCGTCGCGTAGGCGTTGGCCATCTCGAGCGGGGAGACGCCCTGCTCGAGGCCGCCGAGCACCTCGCTCGGGTAGCCCTTCAGCGTCGACTTGATGCCCATGTCGCGCGCCGTGCGCTTGATCTTCTCCGGGCCGACGTCGAGGGCGAGCTGGGTGTAGACGGAGTTGTCCGAGCTCAGCGTCGCCCGGGTGAGGCTGATGCGCCCGGGGTAGCTGTCCGCGTAGGTCGACACGTCGATCGGGCCCCAGGTCGGGTCGGTGAACTTCAGGCGCTTCGACGTGTAGGAGGTGCCGTCGGGGTCGACGCCCTCGCGGACGGCGGCCATGAGCCCCATGACCTTGAACGTCGAGCCGGGCTGGCGCTTGCCCTGGGCGGCGAGGTTGAACTTGCGGTCGGCGTAGCGGGCGGAGCTCGCCATGGCCCGGATGGAGCCCGTCTTCGGGTCGATGGTCACCACCGCGCCCGCGGGGGCGTCGGGGAAGCCGAGGCGGCCCGAGATCGCGTCCCGCGCCGCGCGCTGGAGGCGCAGGTCGACCGTCGTCTTCACCACGAGCCCGCCGCGCCGCACCGTCGGGGCGCCGTAGCGGTCGATGAGCTCCTGCTTGACGTAGTCGAAGAAGAAGCGCTCGCGGCGCTGCGTGTAGTAGCGGCTGGGGTCGAGCCCGACCCCGCGCGCCTTCGCGCGCTGCGCGGTCTGCGGCTCGATCATCCCCTGGTCGGCCATCGCGTCGAGCACCTGGTCGCGGCGGCCCCGGGCGCGGTCGGGGTAGAGGAACGGGCTGTAGGCCGAGGGGGCCTGCGGGAGCCCGGCGAGCATCGCCGCCTCGTGGAGCTTGAGGTCCTTCGCGTGCTTGTCGTAGTAGATCCGCGCGGCGGCCTCCACGCCGAGCGCCTCCTGGCCCCCGACCGTCCCGTAGGGCACGGAGTTGAGGTACTTCGTGAGGATCCACTCCTTGCCCCGGCGTCCGTCGTGGACGTTCTCGAGCTCCTCGGCGAGCTTCGCCTCGCGGATCTTGCGCTTGAAGGTGCGCTCGTTCTCGATGTAGAGCGTGCGCACGAGCTGCATGGTCAGCGTCGAGCCGCCCTGCACGGTCTCGCCCGAGCGCAGGTTCTTCACCGCCGCCCGCACGACGCCCTCGAAGTCCACGCCGCGGTGGTCGTAGAAGCGCTTGTCCTCGATGGCGACCGTCGCGTCCTTGACCGTCTGGGGGATCTCGGCCGAGGTGACGGGCCGGCGGGCGATGTCGCTCTCGATGAAGCCCAGGCGGGTGCCGTCCGCGGCGAGGACGACCGAGTTCTGGCCCGGGTCGGCGGGCTCGAGCTCGGAGAGCGGCGGGGCGCTCGCCGCGACGCTCACGACGTAGCCGACGGCGCTGACGGCGCCGATCGCCAGGGTGGCGACGAGCACGCCGAGCAGGAGGGTGACCGCCTTGGCCGGCCCACCGCGGTGGTGGCGGCGCCGGCGGCGTTCGCGGGGGACGGACAAGGGGCGGGGAGGGGAGGTCCCCGGAGGCCCGGGGACGGTTCAGGAAGTGTAGCTTCGGCCCTGGGAGGCGCTCTCCTGCCGGTCATCGGTCAGCAGGCCGCCGGACCTGAGCCGGCGCAGGCACTCCGCGCGCAGGTCGGCCTCGCGGGCCAGGCGCTCCTGGGGTGGGCAGGCGAGCCCGGACACGCTGAGCTGCACCCGGCCGTCGGGGTCCATCTCCACCGCGCGCACCTCCTGCGCCTCCTCGCCCGTGAGGAGGCGCATGGCGCGGTCGACGTCGGCGTGGGCGGGCAGCCAGATCGCGACCTCGGCGGCCACGGAGGGCGACACGATGGTGTCGTTGCGGATGATGCCGGCGGCGAGGCGCTCGTTGGGCACGATGAGGCGCGCGTCCGAGCCCGTGCGCAGGTACGTGTAGGTCAGGCGCACGTCCTCCACGGTGCCCGTCTCGCCCTCGAAGGTGACGAGGTCGCCGATGCGCACGGGCTGGGTGACGGCCAGGAGGATGCCGGCGACGCCGTTGGCCAGGGTCTGCCGCGCGGCGAAGCCGACGACCGCGGCCGCGATCGCGCTCGAGGCGAGCAGGCTCGCGGCGACGCGGTCCAGGGCGGTGAACTGGGCGAGCGCGGCGGCGATGCCCACCACGGCGATCGCCGTTTCGACGAGGCGGCGCACGATGCGCAGGCGGGTGTCCACCACGGGGTCGTCGAGCCGCGCGCGGAGCTCCTGGGCCGAGCGCCGCGCCTGGCGGTTGACGAGGACGACGAGCGCCAGCGCGACGAGCAGGGTGGCCACCGCCGTGAGCTCGTTCGCGTGGCGCGTAAAGAACGACTCCGCGAGGGAACGCTGGACGGCGAGCATGCCGCCTGACCGTACCGCCGTGGTCCTCCTGGACGCGCTCGGCACCCTCGTCGAGCTCGAGCCGCCCTGGCCCCTGCTCGCCGCCGAGCTCGCCGCCCGCGGCGCCCACGTGGGGGAGGACGCGGCACGCGAGGCGATGCTGGCCGAGATCGCCTTCTACCGCGCCGAGCACCACCTCGCCGCCGACCGCGCTGGCCTCGAGGCCCTGCGCGACCGCTGCGCGGAGGTGCTGCGCGACGCGCTCCCCGGGCCCGCGCGCGAGCTGCCCCACGCCGAGGTCCGCGCCGCCCTGCTCGGCGCCCTGCGCTTCCGGGCGTTCCCCGAGGTCTCCCGCGCGCTCGGGGAGCTGCGGGCGGCGGGCCACCGGCTCGTCGTGGTGAGCAACTGGGATGTGTCGCTGCACGACGTGCTCGCCGAGACGGGGCTGCGCGACCTCGTCGACGGGGCGGTGACATCGGCCGAGGTCGGGGCGGCGAAGCCCGGCACCGGGCTGTTCCGGGCCGGCCTCGAGCTCGCGGGCGCCCGGCCCGAGGAGGCGCTGCACGTCGGCGACTCCGTCGAGCATGACGTGGTCGGCGCGCGCGCGGCGGGGATCGCCGCCGCCCTCGTGGCCCGCGAGGAGGTCCAGCCCGTGCCGGACGGGGTGCCGATCCTGGCCTCCCTCGCCGAGCTGCCCGCCCTCGTCGCCGCCTACCCTCCGTAGGGAGGATGGACAGCCCGAGCGACGCGCACCCCGGCCCCCCGACCCCGGCGCCCGGGGCGCCGACGGCCACCCCGCCCTGGCGCCCGTTCTCCGGGGTGCTCGCCGTGCTCGCCGCCCTGCTCGTGGCCACCGTCCTCGGTGGGCTGCTGCTCGCCCCGTTCGGCGCCCAGGACCCTCCGCCGGAGGCGCTCGTGGGGGCGACCTTCCTGCAGGACCTGATCTTCATCGGCGCCGCGCTGCTCTTCGCCGCGCTGGCCCGGCGGCCCCGCGCGGACGACTTCGGTCTCCTCGCCCCCCGGCGCACGGGTCAGGCGCTCGGCCTCGCCGCCGGCGTCTACGTCGCCTTCACGGTGCTCAGCGGCCTGTGGGTGACCGCGCTCGGGATCGACGAGCGCCAGACGACGCTCGACCAGCTCGGCGTCGACGAGGGCGTGCTGAACCTGCTGCTCGGCATCGTCATCGTCACCCTCATGGCGCCGGTGGCCGAGGAGCTGCTGTTCCGCGGGTACGTGTTCACCGCGCTTCGCAACTGGCGCGGGGTCGGCCCGGCCGCGGTGGTCAGCGGCGCGATCTTCGGGTTCATCCACTTCGGCTCGTCGCCGCTCGGGTTCCTCGTCCCGCTCGCCCTCTTCGGCGTCGGGCTCGCGCTGCTCTACGCCTGGACGCGCTCGCTGTACCCGTCGATCGGCCTGCACGCGGTGAACAACAGCGTCGCGTTCGCGGTGGCCCAGCAATGGCACGAGGATGCTCCGCTGCTGCTCGCCGGGCTCGTCGTGGGGGCCACCACCGTCTCCCTCCTCGTCGCCGCTGCGCTGGGTCGTGCGCTGGGCAGCGGGCCGCTCGCCCCGCGGCACCCGGCGCCGGCCGCCGCGTGAG
>JALYMR010000292.1 GCA_030773615.1 Actinomycetota bacterium | reverse complement strand
GGGGCGGGCGGCGCGCGACGTGCTGCGCGAGGGCGCGGAGGAGCCGGGCCGCGACCCGGCGCCGCGGGGGCGCTCGCTGCGCGTCTCGGCCTGCCGGCAGATCGGGCAGTTGTGGGCGAAGCGGTTGTGGCGGCAGAAGGCCGGCATCGGCCCTCGAGTGTAGGGTCGGCCGCTGCCATGACCGTGCGCGCGTTCGGCCCGGGCCGGGTGAACCTCATTGGCGAGCACACGGACTACAACAACGGCCTCTGCCTGCCCTTCGCCATCGACCTCGGGGTCACCGTCACGGCGAGCGACGGTCCGGCCGGGCGCCTGGCCGTCCACGCCCGCGACCTCGACGAGGAGGACGAGTTCGACCTCGGGCGCCCGGAGCCCGCCGAGGGCTGGCGCGCCTTCGCGCGGGGCGTGGCCGCCGAGCTCGGACCGCCGCTGCGCGGCGCGGTGCTCGACGTGCGGGGCACGGTGCCCCACGGCTCCGGCCTCTCCTCGTCGGCCGCGCTCGAGGTCGCGCTCGCGCTCGCCCTGCTCACCCACAGCGGGCGCGAGGAGCCCGACCGGCGCGAGCTCGCGCGGCTCTGCTCGCGGGTGGAGAACAGATGGGTCGGCGCGCAGACCGGGCTGCTCGACCAGCTCGCGTCGCTGTTCGGCGCGCCCGGGCACGCGATCCGGCTCGACCTGCGCGACCTCGCGATCGCCCCCGTGCCGCTCGAGCTCGGCGCCTGGCGGCTCGTCACCGTCGACAGCCGCGCGCGACACCGCCACGCGAGCTCGGGCTACAACGAGCGCCGCGCGGAGTGCGAGCGCGCGTGCGCGCTGCTCGGCATCGCGTCGCTGCGCGACGCCACGGACCGCGACCTCGAGCGGCTGCCCGACCCCCTGGACCGCCGGGTCCGGCACGTGCTCGAGGAGAACGCGCGGGTCGACGCGGCGGTGGCCGCCCTCGAGCGCGGCGAGCTCGCCGAGCTCGGCGCGCTGCTCGACGCGTCGCACGCGAGCCTGCGGGACCTCTACGAGGCCAGCGTGCCCGAGGTCGAGGAGACCGTGGAGCGCCTGCGGCGCGCAGGCGCGGCGGGGGCGCGCATGGTCGGCGGTGGCTTCGGCGGCAACGTCCTCGCGCTCCTGCCGCCCGCCGCCGCGCCCCCCGAGGGGGCGGTCGTCGTCGCCCCCGGTCCGGCCGCCCGGCTCCTATGATCCGGCCCGTGAGCGCGGAGGGGCGGGGTGCCGCCGTAGGGAAGATGCGTGACGAGGGCGTGCCCGAGGCCGCGATCAACGCCTTCCGGCACTACTACGACGAGCTCGAGTCGGGCGAGACGGGCCTCCTGCCCGACCGGGAGCTCGAGCCGGTCAGCGACCTGCCGGCCGTCGACGACCTCCCCGACGAGGTCGACCGCGAGGCGCTCGACCGCACCGTGGTCATCAAGCTCAACGGCGGGCTGGGCACCTCGATGGGCATGGACCGGGCGAAGTCCCTCATCGAGGCCAAGGACGGGCTCTCGTTCCTCGACCTCGTGGCCCGTCAGGTCCTGGGGCTGCGCCGACGCCACGGGGCCCGGCTGCCCCTCGTGCTCATGAACTCGTTCTACACCCAGGACGAGTCGCTCGCCGCCCTCGGGCGCTACCCCGAGCTGCCGGTCGACCTCCCGCTCGACTTCGTGCAGAACAAGGAGCCGAAGCTCCGCGCCGAGGACCGCCACCCCATCGAGTGGCCCGCCGCGCCCGCGCTCGAGTGGTGCCCGCCGGGCCACGGCGACCTGTACACCGCGCTCGTGACCAGCGGGATGCTCGCCGCGCTGCGCGAGCAGGGCTACGAGCACGCCTTCGTGTCGAACTCGGACAACCTCGGCGCCACGCTCGAGCCACGCATCCTGAGCTGGTTCGCCGCGGAGGGGCTCCCCTTCGCCATGGAGGCCGTCGTCGGCACGGAGTCCGACCGCAAGGGGGGGCACCTCGCGCGCCGCCTGGCCGACGGCCAGCTCGTGCTGCGCGAGTCCGCCCAGGTGCCCGCGGAGGACGGGGCGTCGTTCAGCGACTTCCGGCGCTGGCGCTTCTTCAACACGAACAACCTGTGGGTGAACCTCGGGGCGCTCGAGGCCGTCGTCGGCGCCGCGGGCGGCTTCGTGCCGCTCACCCTCATCGCCAACCGCAAGACGGTCGACCCCGCCGACCCGTCCACGCCCGAGGTCATCCAGCTCGAGACGGCGATGGGCGCCGCGATCGGCACGTTCCGCGGCGCGCAGGCCGTCGTCGTGCCCCGCGAGCGCTTCGTGCCCGTCAAGACGACGAACGACCTGCTCGTGCTGCGCTCCGACGCCTACCGGCTGACCGACGACGCGCGGGTCATGCCCGCCGACGGCGTCCCCTTCGTCGACCTCGACGGCGCGCACTTCAAGCGCCTGCGCGACTTCGACGCCCGCTTCGCGAGCGGCCCGCCCTCCCTCGCCCGCTGCCGGCGTCTCCTCGTGCGCGGCGACGTCGCCTTCGGGCGGGGCGTCACCGCCGTTGGCGAGGTCGAGGTCCGCCACGACGGGCCGGGGCAGCTGCGGATCGAGGACGGCGCCGTGCTCGAGGACGGCACCGGCTAGGAGACGGCCCGAGCGCGGCGACGCGCTATCAGCGACGCGTCCCGGCGCGGCCCGGGCTCGTGAGGCTGCCGCCGCGCGAGCGGCGGATGAAGTAGACGATGGCCGCGGCGCACACGATGGAGAGCAGCAGCCCGCCCCCGTTGCGCCCGCCGAACGCCGCCCACGAGATGAGCCCCGCGATGAACGACCCGGTGATGCCGATGCCCATCGTCGCCGGCACGGACATGGGGTCGCGCCCGGGCAGCGCGAGGCGGGCGAAGACGCCCACCACGAGCCCGATGACCGCGAGCAGCACGAGGTAGACGAGGACGTCCATGGCGCTGGCGATACCCGGCCGCGAGCGCCGCTACGCGGGCAGCGCGCCGTTGACGTGGCTCGGCGGGCCCTCCGGGCCCTCGTCGGCCTCGCCGGTGCCCGGGAAGACGGGCTCGAGCACGCGGTCGCCGAGGTAGCGCTCGACCATCCGCGCGCACTGACGGCCCTCGTTGATCGCCCACACGATGAGCGACTGGCCCCGCCGGGCGTCGCCCGCGGCGAACACCCCCGGCACGGAGGTCGTGTACGGCCGCACCGCCTTCACGTTGCCGCGCGGGTCGCGCTGCACGCCGAGGGCGTCGAGCACCTCGGGCTCGGGGTGCACGAAGCCCATCGCGAGCAGGACGAGGTCGGCGCGCAGCTCGAGCTCCGTGCCGGGCACGGGGGCGAAGGGCGGCGCCGGCGCGGCGTGGGCCGCGTGCAGCGTGGCGACCCGCCCGTCCTCGCCGCCGAGGCGCGTCGTGACCACGGAGAAGTCCTGCTCGCCGCGGTGGAGCTCACGGGCCTCCTCCATCGCGTAGGAGAGGCGGTACTTCTGCGGCCACAGGGGCCACGGCGTGCGGTCGTCCGGGCGCCGGGGGGGCGGCTCGGGCAGCAGCTCGAGCTGCACGACGCCCGCGGCCCCCTCGCGGATCGCGTTGGCCACGCAGTCGGCCCCGGTGTCGCCGCCTCCGATGACCACGACGTGCTTGCCCCTCGCCGTGATCGAGCCCTGGGCGCCCGTGGCCACCCAGCGGTTGCGCTCCGTGAGGTAGTCCATCGCGAAGTGCACGCCGTCGAGCTCGCGCCCGGGCACCTCGAGGTCTCGGGGCACGCGCGAGCCCGTGGCCAGCACGACCGCGTCGAACGCCTCGCGCAGCTCGTCGACGCCGACGTCGACGCCGACCTCGACCCCGCAGCGGACCTCGACGCCCTCGGCGACGAGCTGGGCGACGCGTCGCTCCACGAGCGCCTTGTCGATCTTGAAGTCGGGCACCCCGAGGCGCACGAGCCCGCCCGCCACCTCGTCGCGCTCGAACAGGGTGACCGCGTGGCCCGCGCGGCGCAGCTGCTGAGCGCACGCCATGCCCGCGGGCCCCGAGCCCACGACGGCGACGCTGTGCCCGCTCTCGGCCTCCGGGGGCCGGGGCTCGACCCACCCCTCCTCGAACGCGCGGTCGATGATCGCGTTCTCGATCTGCTTGATCGTCACCGCGTCGCCCTCGCGGATCTCGAGCACGCAGGCCGCCTCGCACGGCGCCGGGCACAGGCGACCGGTGAACTCGGGGAAGTTGTTCGTCGCGTGCAGCTGGGCGATCGCCTCGAACCAGCGGTCCTTCGTGACGAGGTCGTTCCAGTCCGGGATGAGGTTGCCCAACGGGCAGCCGTTGTGGCAGAAGGGCACACCGCACTCCATGCAGCGCGAGCCCTGCGCGCGCAGCTCGGCGTCGGGCCGGCGCACGACGATCTCCGCGTAGTCGCCCACCCGCTCGCGGGCGTCGCGGTACGGCACGCCCTGGCGCTCCACGCGAAGGAAGGCTCCGAGCTCGCCCATGCCGGCGTCTACTCCCCGTCGCCCTGGCGCACGGAGGGGGCCCCGACGACGTCGAGGGAGCGCTCGCCCGAGAACTCCGACGCGTCGGCGGTGACCGCCGTCGGGGCGCCGTCGCCGCTGCGCTCGGCCGCGGCCCGCTCCTCGAGGACGCGCTTGTAGTCCGCGGGGAACACCTTGACGAAGCGGGGCAGCAGCGTCTGCCAGCCGCGCAGCACCCGGGCGGCGACCGGCGAGCCCGTCCGCCGGCGGTGCTCCTCCACGAGGGCGCGGAGCTCCTCGGCGTCCGCGGCGTCGAGCGGCTCGAGCTGGTCGAGCAGCGTCGGGTTGACCCGCGCGCGGAACCGCTCGTCCTCGTCGAGCACGTAGGCGACGCCCCCGCTCATCCCCGCCGCGAAGTTGCGCCCGGTGGGACCGAGCACCGCGACCCGCCCGCCCGTCATGTACTCGCAGCCATGGTCGCCGACGCCCTCGACCACCGCGTGGGCGCCCGAGTTGCGCACCGCGAAGCGCTCTCCGGCGAGGCCGCGGAAGAAGGCGCGGCCGCCCGTGGCCCCGTAGAGCACGGTGTTGCCCACGATGACGTTGTCCTCGGCCCGGTAGGCGGCGCCCTCGGGCGGGCGGACGGCGAGGATCCCGCCCGACAGGCCCTTGCCCGTGTAGTCGTTGGCCTCGCCCCACAGCGTGAAGCTCACCCCATGGGCCAGCCAGCCGCCGAAGGACTGGCCGGCGGTGCCGCGGAAGACGACCTGCAGGGTCTCCTCGGGCAGGCCCGCGAGGCCGTAGCGCGCGGCGACGTGGCTCGAGAGGACGCCGCCGACGCACCGGTGCACGTTGCGCACCTCCGTCTCGAGCGCGACGGGGCGGGCGGCCTCGATGGCCTCCCGGGCGTCCTCCACGAGCTGCCAGTCCAGCGCCTCGCCCAGCACGGCGGGCGGGGCCTCCGTGCGCCGGCGGGGCGCGCCCGGCTCGAGCGCCGGGAAGGCCAGGATCTCGCTCAGGTCCACGCCGCGGGCCTTCCAGTGGTCGATGGCCTCGTCGGCGACGAGCAGGTCCGTGCGCCCCACGAGCTCGTCGACGCAGCGCACCCCGAGCGAGGCCATGATCTCGCGCAGCTCCTCGGCCACCAGGAAGAAGAAGTTCACGACGTGCTCCGGGGTCCCCTGGAAGCGCCGGCGCAGCTCGGGGTCCTGGGTGGCGATCCCCACCGGGCACGTGTTGAGGTGGCAGGCGCGCATCATGATGCAGCCCGTCGCGATGAGCGGGGCCGTGGAGAAGCCGAACTCGTCGGCGCCCAGGCAGGCGGCGACCGCCACGTCGCGACCCGTCTTCATCTGACCGTCGGCCTGCACCCAGATCCGCGACCGCAGGCCGTTGCGCAAGAGGGTCTGCTGGGTCTCGGCCAGGCCGATCTCCCAGGGCACGCCGGCGTGCTGGACGGACGACAGCGGCGAGGCGCCCGTCCCCCCGTCGTGCCCGGCGATGAGGACGTGGTCCGCGTTCGCCTTGGCCACCCCGGCGGCGACGGTGCCCACCCCGACCTCGGCCACGAGCTTCACCGACACGGAGGCGCGAGGGTTCGCGCAGCGCAGGTCGTAGATGAGCTGCTTGAGGTCCTCGATGGAGTAGATGTCGTGGTGCGGTGGCGGGGAGATGAGCCCCACGCCCGGCGTCGTGTGGCGCACCCGGCCGATGTAGTCGTCGACCTTGTCGCCCGGCAGCTGCCCGCCCTCGCCGGGCTTCGCCCCCTGGGCCATCTTGATCTGGAGCTGATCGGCGTTGACGAGGTACTCGATCGTCACCCCGAAGCGACCCGACGCGACCTGCTTGATGGAGGAGCGCCGGCGGTCGCCGTTGGGGTCGGGGGTGAAGCGCACGGGGTCCTCGCCGCCCTCGCCCGTGTTCGAGCGCCCCCCGAGGCGGTTCATGGCGATGGCCAGCGTCTCGTGCGCCTCGCGCGAGATGGAGCCCAGGGACATCGCCCCGGTGGCGAAGCGCTTCACGATCTCCCGCGCGGGCTCGACCTCCTCGAGCGCCACGGGCTCCACGTCGGCGCGGAAGCGCAGCAGGCCGCGCAGCGTCGCGCGCCGGGCGGCCTCCTCGTCGGCCTGGCGGGCGTACTCCCCGTAGCGCTCGTGCGCGTCCCCGTCGGCGCTGCGCACGGAGTGCTGCAGGAGCGCGATGGTCTCCGGGTTCCACATGTGCACCTCGCCCTCGCGGCGCCAGGCGTAGACGCCGCCGGCGGGCAGGAGCTCGTGGCGCGGGTCCGTGCCCGGCCGGGCGTAGGCGCGGGCGTGGCGATCGAGCGCCTCGCGGGCGAGCACGTCGAGCCCGACGCCCCCGATGCGCGACGCCGTGCCCGTGAAGTGCCGGTCGACGAGGTCGCGCTCGAGGCCGACGGCCTCGAAGATCTGCGCCCCGCAGTAGGACTGGATGGTCGAGATCCCCATCTTCGAGATCGTCTTGAGCAGCCCCTTGCCCAGCGCCTTCACGACGTTGCGCTCGGCGAGGTCGGCGTCCTCGACCCCCTCGAGCCCGTCGAGGCTGTCGAGCAGCACGTACGGGTTGACCGCCGACGCGCCGTACCCGATGAGGGTGGCCATGTGGTGGACCTCGCGCGGCTCGCCGGACTCGAGCACGAGCCCGCAGCGCAGCCGCGTCCCGGTGCGCACGAGGTGGTGGTGGACGGCGGCCACGGCGAGCAGGGACGGGATCGGCGCGCGGTCGGGCCCGACGGCGCGGTCGGAGAGCACGAGCACGTTCGCGCCGCCGGCGACGGCGTCGTAGGCCTCGTCGCACAGCTCGGCCAGGCGGACCTGCATGCCTCGCGGCCCGCCCTCGGCCGGCCACGTCGTGTCCAGCGTGCGGGCGCAGAACACGTCGTCGCAGGTCGTGCGCAGCGTCTCGAGCTCGTGGTTGCGCAGGATGGGCTGGTCCATCACGAGCTGGTGGGCGTGCTGCGGCGTCTCCTCGAGCAGGTTGAGCTCCGCGCCCACCCCCGTGGCCAGGCTCATGACGATCTGCTCGCGGATCGGGTCGATCGGCGGGTTCGTGACCTGCGCGAAGAGCTGCTTGAAGTACGAGAACAGCGGCGGGCGCTGGTCGGAGAGCACGGCGAGCGCGGTGTCGTTGCCCATGGACCCCACGGGCTCCTCGCCCCTCGCGGCCATGGGCGCGACGAGGAGGCGCAGGTCCTCCTGGCTGTAGCCGAACGCGAGCTGGCGCAGGCGGGTGGGCTCCCGGTCGGCCCGGGCCGGCGCCACCTGCGGCAGGTCGGAGAAGTGCACGGAGTGCTCGGCGTGCCAGTCGCCGTAGGGCCGCTGCTCGGCGACCTCGCGCTTGGCCTCCTCGTCGCTGACGATGCGGCCCCGCTCGAGGTCGACGAGGAAGAGCTTGCCGGGCTGCAGGCGCCCGAGGCGCTTGATCTGCCCGGGCGGGATCCCGAGCAGCCCCGCCTCCGAGCCGAGGACGACGTGGCCGTCCGTCGTCTCGAGCCACCGCCCAGGACGTAGGCCGTTGCGGTCGAGGGTGGCGCCCACGACCCGCCCGTCGGTGAAGGCCACCGCGGCCGGGCCGTCCCAGGGCTCCATGAGGCACGAGTGGTATTCGTAGAAGCCCTTGAGCGCCGCGGGCAGGTCATCGCGGCCGCCGTGGGCCTCGGGGACCATCATCATCACCGCGTGGGGCAGGGAGCGGCCCGCGAGCATGAGCAGCTCGAGGACGTTGTCGAAGGTCGCCGAGTCCGAGCCCCCGGGACGCACGATGGGCATGACCTTCTGGAGGTCGCCGCCGAAGAGGTCGCTCGCGAGCTGGCTCTCCCGCGCGCGCATCCAGTTCACGTTGCCCATGAGGGTGTTGATCTCGCCGTTGTGCGCGATCACCCGGTACGGGTGGGCGAGCTCCCAGCTCGGGAAGGTGTTCGTCGAGAAGCGCGAGTGGACGAGGCCCATGGCGCTCGCGAGCCGCTCGTCCTGGAGGTCGGGGTAGAAGTCCCCGAGCTGCGAGGCGACGAGCATCCCCTTGTAGACGAGCGTGCGCGAGGAGCACGAGGTCACGTAGAGGTCGGGCCCCGCGGCGAGCTCGCAGATGCGCCGGATGACGTACAGCTTGCGCTCGAAGGCGTCCTGGTCGTCGGCGTGCTCGGGTCCCGCCCCCACGAAGAGCTGGCGGACGTGCGGGCGCACGGCGTTCGCGCTGTCGCCCACGTGGGCCTCGTCGACCGGGACGTCGCGCCAGCCCAGCACGCACTGGCCCTCGACCCGCACGTTGAGCTCGAGCAGCGCCTCGAGCTTGGCCCGGCGCTGCGGATCGCGGGGCAGGAAGCACATCGCGACGCCGTAGCCCCCCGGGGCGGGCAGCTCGAAGTCCACGGCGGCGCGCAGGAAGGCGTCGGGGAGCTGGAGGAGGATGCCCGCGCCGTCGCCCGTGCGCTCGTCGGCCCCGGTCGCCCCGCGGTGCTCGAGGTGGGCCAGCGCCAGCAGCGCCTGCTCGACGACGTCCCGGGTCGGGCGGTTGTCGAGCCGCGCCACGAGAGCGACACCGCACGCGTCGTGCTCGAAGCGGGGGTCGTACAGGCCGTCGGCCTGGGCCGGCGTGGTGGTGGTCAAGTGACGGTGCCTCCGGGGGGCGTGCTGCGGGCACTCGAGGAGTGACGTTGTGATTGTACTCCGCGCCCTCGCGGGGGTTGAGGCGCGATGCATGGAGCGTCCTTCGCCGGGGGAGCATCGGGTGGAACGCCAGCTCATGGCCGAGTCCCCTGACCTCCAGCTCACCCTTCCCGCCCGCGCGGAGAACGTCGCCGTGGTCCGCCACGCGTTCGGCGGGCTCGGCGACGCCCTCGGCGTGCCCGACCAGACGCTCGCCGACGTGAAGCTCGCGGTCACCGAGGCCTGCACGAACGTCGTCGTCCACGCCTATCCCGCGGGAGAGGGTCCCATGGAGGTCCGGGCCTCGCTCACGGACGGGCGCCTGGCGATCGTCGTGCGCGACGAGGGGCGGGGCATGCTCCCGCGCCCCGACTCGCCCGGTCTCGGGCTCGGCCTGCCGCTCATCGCCACGCTCGCCGAGTCGCTCGAGCTCGGCAAGGGCCCCGACGAGACCACGGAGGTGCGGATGACCTTCCGGCTCACCGCGGTCGTCGCGTGACCGAGCCCGACCCGGAGAACGAGGCCCTCGTCGTGGTCAGGCAGGGGCCTCTCGTCGCCCCGGTGCTCAGCCGGGTGGTCGGGATGCTCGGGGCGCGCGCGCAGTTCCCCATCGACCGCCTCGACGACGCGCTGCTCGTGACGGACACCGTGGCCGCCCACGCCGCCGGATTCACCGTCGACTCGACGGTCACGATGACCGTGCACGCCCGGGAGGGCGAGCTCGAGCTGCGCATCGGCCTCCTGCGTCCCGACGGCGGTCAGGGGTTGCTCGCCGCGGCGGAGCTGCCGGGCGTCGGCAACGTGCTCCAGCGCGTCGCCGACGACGTCCAGGTCCAGCGCGACCCGGACGGCGAGGAGCTCGTGGTCAGGCTCGGCTCGACGGTCTGAGTACCCTGTCGGGGCATGGCCCCCGACTTCGCCGTCACCGAGGAGCAGATCGACGCCGAGCGCCACGTCGTCGCGGTGCGCGGCGAGATCGACCTGTTCACCGCCCCGGAGCTCAAGCAGGCGTTGACCGAGGCCATCGAGCAGGGGCGCCGGCGGGTGGTCGTCGACCTCACGGAGACGACGTTCCTCGACTCCACCGCCCTCGGGGTGCTCATCGGGGCGGTCAAGCGGCTGCGGTCGAACGAGGGCAGCCTCGCCATCGTGAACGTCGACCGCAACATCCAGAAGACGTTCGAGATCACCGGCCTCGACCAGATCTTCGCGCTCCTGCCCAGCCGCGACGAGGCGCTGCGCGCCGTCGACGAGGCGCCGCAGGAGCGGGCCGCGCCCTAGCCGACCGCGACGACCGGGACGCGCTCGACGAGGTCGGAGTCGGCGATCCCGCCCGTCAGGAGGTCGAGCACGGCCTCCTCCACCGGGCCCTGGATGGCCGTCGCGTCCTCGTCCTCCCCGAGCCGGGAGAGCACGGGCCCGATCGTGATCCCGTCCTCGAAGCGCTCGAGCACGCGGGGGTCGATGTAGGAGGAGCGCGCGACGGCCGGGGTGTTGCCCAGGTAGTGGGCGACCTCCTTGATCGCCCGCGTCACCGCGCGCTTGCGCGCCGTCTTCGAGGTCACGTAGGGCGCGGGCACGGCGAGCGCGATGGCGGCGAGCACGGTCGCCCCCCACGTGCGGAAGTCCTTCGCGCTCACGTCGATCCCCGTCGCCTCCTTGAGGTAGGCGTTGATGTCGGGGGAGCGGATGTCGAGCCAGGTCTCGCCGCGCTTGTAGGCCAGGAGCTCGTTGCCCCCGCCGCGGCGGCGCTTGAGCCTGCCGATGACCTCGGCCACCTCCGAGTCGACGACGGCCTGGACCCGCCGCTTGCCGTGCTTCGCGGGGTAGTCGAAGAGCAGGAGATCGTCGCGCAGCCGCACGTGGTTCTTGCGCATCGTGGCCAGGCCGTACGTCTCGTTCGTGACCGCGTAGTCCTCGGAGCCGATGCGGAAGAACCCGCGGTCGAGCAGGCGCGTGGCCGCGGCGAGGACCTTCTCCTTGGGCAGGCCCCGGCGCTCGAGGTCGGCCTCCACCCGCTCGCGCATCTGGGGCAGCGCGCGGGCGAACACGACCATGTCGTCGAACTTCTGCTGGTCGCGACGCTGGCGCCAGCGGGCGTGGTAGAGGTACTGCTTGCGGCCCTTCTGGTCCGTGCCCGTGGCCTGGATGTGGCCCCCGGGGTAGGGCGAGATCCACACGTCCTGCCAGGCGGGCGGAATGACGAGCTCGCCGATGCGGCGAAGGACGTCGTCGTCGTCCACCTTCGTCCCCTCGTCGTCGACGTAGGAGAACGTCTTGCCGTGGCGCACCCGCCGGATGCCCGGGCCGTTCGTGTCCGAACGGCGCAGGCGGGGGGCCTTCGGGGCGGGCGTCCCGACGGAGGCGGTCACGTCTTGGCGGTCTTGCGCTTGCGGCCCCCCGCGCCCTTGGCGCCGTCACCGTCGGCCTTGCGCCCCTTGCCGTTCGCGCCAGCGCCGTCGCGGCCCCCGTCGCCGCCGTCGCGCTCCTTCGCGCGCACCGCGTCGAGGCTCGCCTTCAGCGCGCTCATGAGGTCGGGCACGGGCGCCGCCGCCTCCTCCCGCGCGGGCTGCACGGCGATCTCCTCGCCCTGCGCCTTGCGCTCGATGAGGGCGAGCACCTCGTCGCGGTAGGTGTCGCGGTACCTCGCCGGCTCGAAGTCGGCGGCGAGCGACTCCACGAGCTGCTTGGCGATCTCGAGCTCGCGCTCGGAGGTCTGGACCTCGTCGGGGTCGGGGAGGTCGTCGATGCGGTGGGGGTCGAGGACCTCGTCGGGGAAGACCATCGTCTCCATGGCGAGCACGTCGTCCATGGGGCGGATGACGACGAGCTGCTCCTTCGAGCGGATGACGACGCGGGCGACCGCCACCTTCCCCGTCTCGCGCATGGCGTCGAGCAGCAGGCGGTACGGCTTCGCGCCGCCCGGCCCCGGGGCGAGGTAGTAGGGGTGGTCGTAGAAGATCGGGTCGATGTCCTCGAGCGCGACGAAGTCCTCGATGTCGATCGTCTTCGTCTTCTTCGGGTCCAGGGCGTCGAGCTCGTCGTTGTCGAGCACGACGTAGCGGTCCGGGCTCAGCTCGTAGCCCTTGACGATGTCGTCGTAGGCGACCTCCTCGCCCGTCGAGGGGTCCACGCGCTTCTGCTGGATGCGCACCCCCGTCTTCGCGTTGAGCTGGTGGAAGCGGACCGTCTTGCGGTTGACCGCCGAGAACAGGCGCACGGGCACCGTCACGAGCCCGAAGCTCAGGGCACCCGTCCAGATCGCGCGGGCCATGGCCGCCTAGTATGCCCGCCGCGCCAGGGGGCGATGCGGACGCCTGCGCGCCGCAACTAGTCTTGCCGCTCCCGTGGAGCGCTGGTCCGACATCGCCTTCCCGCGACCTCCCGCCGGGGAGGCCGCCGACGAGCTCATCGAGGTGACCTTCGCCGACGGCACGGTGCAGCGGCTGCGCATCCAGGACTACCCGCGGATGTTCGCCGTCCCCGGCCTGTACGAGGAGGTCGTCCAGCGCCGCCTGGCCTGCGCCGCCCCCGACCAGGTCGCGGACCTGCTCGCGCGGGCCGCGCAGGACGGGCTGCGCGTCCTCGACGTGGGCGCGGGCAACGGCGTGTCGGGGCAGGCCCTCGCCGCGCGGGGGCTGCGCCCCGTCGTCGGCGTCGACCTCCTGCCCGCCGCGCGCGAGGCCGCCCTGCGCGACCGGCCCGACCTCTACGACCTCTACCTCGTGGCCGACCTCACCGCGCTCGCGCCGGACGACGCCGACGCGATCCGGGCGCTGCGCCCCGACGCGCTGGCCTGCGCGGGCGCGATCGGCGCCGGGCACCTCCCCACCCCCGCGCTGGCCGCCGCGCTCGACCTCCTCGAGCCCGGCGCGCTCGTCGCCCTCACCGTCCACGCGCCGGCGGACGACCCCGTCCTCGCTCCCCTCGAGGCGCTGCTCGCCGAGCGGCTCGAGGGGCTCGTCCGCAAGCCGTTCCGCCACCGCTTCACCACGACGCGCGGCGAGCGCCACGCGGAGGCCGTGCGCGGGCGCCTGCGCGCCCCGCGCTGACGGCACGCCGCGTCGCGCCAGAGCTTCCGCCCGCCGACTCGCCGGAGGGGGCGTCGGGTACCCGGAGGGGGAACCCCGACCAGGAGGTCCCCCCTTGGCCACCCAGTCCCAGCCCGCGATGCGGCCCGCCCGCTCCGGGATCCTCTCCGACGAGCGGGCCCCGCAGCGCGACCAGCTCATCGAGATGCTCGAGAAGGCGTACTTCATGGAGCTCGAGACCGTCATGAACTACGTGACGAACTCGATCAACCCCGACGGGGTGCGCGCGCAGGAGATCCGCGAGTCGCTCGAGCAGGACATCACGGAGGAGCTCGCCCACGCCCAGCTCTTCGCCCGCCGCATCAAGGAGCTCTACGGCGTCGTGCCGGCCTCCATGGCCTTCCACGCCGAGCAGACCGGACTCCAGCCCCCGGAGCAGCAGACGGACGTCGTTCACGTCATCAAGGGCGTGATCGAGGCGGAGACCGCCGCGATCGAGCTTTACAACGACATCATCGAGTTCACCGAGGGCATCGACCCGGTGACGAACGACATGATGATCGACGTCCTCCACGACGAGGAGCAGCACCGCCGCCTCTTCGAGGGCTACCTGCGCGAGTACCAGGTTCAGGGTCTCGCCTAGCGGCGATGCGGTCCCGGAGATCTCGACCCACCCGCCGGGACCGCCCTCCCCTCCTCGCCGCCCTGGCGGTCGGGCTCGTCCTCGCCGGCTGCGGGGGCCAGGCCGGCGAGGACGTCCAGCGCGACATCGAGGAGGGCATCCGGCGGGAGGTGCGCGAGGCGAGGGAGCAGGCCACCTCGGAGGCGCGCCGGCGTGCGCGGCGGGCCATCGAGGACCTCGAGAGCGCCGGGCCCAGCGCGAGCTTCGGGAGGGCGGCCAGCAGGCCATCGAGGAGGCCTCGGACCGGGCCAAGCGCGAGGTCGACCGCGTGGCGCGCTGACCGACCCCGGCCCCCGCCGCGGGCTAGACGGGGTCCGGCACGGTCGGCGTCGGGGGCTCGGCGGGAACCGCCGGGGTGGGCGGCTCGGCCGGCTCGCTCGGCACCGTTGGCGCGTCGGGGACCGCCGGGGTCGGCGGCTCCGGCGGCGCGGAGGGCACGGTCGGGGCCTCGGGCACCGCCGGGGTCGGCGGCTCGACGGGCTGAGGGACCTCGAGCGTCAGGGGGTGGGTCACGCGTCTCTCCCAAGGGGGGTGTCGGCCAGGCGCTCGCGCAGCTCGGGGATTGAGGCGAAGACGGCCTGCGCACCCGCGTCGCGCAGCTCGGCCTCGCTGAAGCCACCGGTCATCACGGCCAGGGTCGGGACCTCGGCGTTCTTCGCCGCCTCACAGTCCCACACGGAGTCGCCCACCATCACCGCGGGGCCCGCGTCCACCTTCGCCCGGGCGGCCTCGATGAGGTCGGGGGCGGGCTTCGTCGTCTCGACGTCGCCCGAGTTCGTCCACGCGTCGGCGAGCTCGCGGGCGTCGAGGAGGTCGAGGTAGTGGTCGAGCTCGTCGGGCTTCGCGGAGGACGCGAGCACGACGGTCGCACCGCGCTCCTTCAGGTCGACGATGAGTTCCCGCGCGCCCTCGAGCGGGTCGACGTCGCGGATCATCGCCATGTAGAGCGCCTTCTCCGCGCTGCGGACGTCCTCGCCGAGCTCCTCGTCCGTCTTCTCGTCGGTCAGCGCGGCCACGAGCTGGTCGCCGCCCATCCCGATGTGGCGGTGGATCCGCCAGATCGGCAATTGCACCCCGTACTCCCGGAACGCGTGGAACCAGGCCAGGGCGTGGTGGTAGTTCGTGTCGACGAGCGTCCCGTCGACGTCGAGGATCGCGGTGGGTGGCGTCACCCGGCGGGGACTACCCGCCGAGCGTCCTTCGCTCCCCCGCGTCGGCGGCGGAGCGCAGGCGCGCGACGGCTTGACGGATGAGCCGCGACACCTGCATCTGCGAGACGCCGATGATCTCGCCGATCTCGGCCTGGGTCATGTCCTCCTCGAAGCGCAGGCGCAGGACCTCGCGCTCGCGCGGGCTGATCGCCGTGAGCAGGCGGCCGAGGGTGGCGCGGTCCTCCGCGAGCGCGAAGCCGCCCTCGTCGGTGCCCACGGAGTCCCCGAGCGTGTCGCCCTCGTCCTCGCCTCCGCGCGGCGCCTCGAGCGAGGTCGCGCGGTAGGCGCCCGCGGCCTCGAGGGCCTCGAGCACCTGCTCCTCCGAGACCTGAACCGCGGTCGCGATCTCGCTCACGGAGGGGGCCCGGCGCAGGTCGCGGGAGAGGCTTGCCACCACCTTGTCCACGCGCAGCGCGAGCTCCTGGAGGTCCCGGGGAACCCGCACGGACCAGGTCCGGTCGCGGAAGTGGCGCTTGAGCTCGCCCAGGATGGTGGGCACCGCGTAGGAGGAGAAGGCGACCTGGCGCTCGGGGTCGAAGCGGTCGATGGCCTTGATGAGGCCGAGCGACGCGACCTGGACGAGGTCGTCGAGGGGCTCCTCCGCGCGCTGGTAGCGGCGCGCGAGCTGCCGCGCGAGGGGGAGGAAGCGGGCCACGAGCTCCTCGCGCGCGCGCTGGTCGCCGTCGCGCAGGTAGCGCTCGAAGAGCAGCCGATCCTCGCGGGTGCGCTCGGCGCCGTTCGTGCGCTCCGCCGGACGGGAGGGTCGCGAGGACTCCGTCATGTCAGCTGGGCTCGGGGTGGCACGCATGGTCCAGGGGCGACGGCGCCGGGGTCCTGGGGCGCGTGCGGGCGCTCGGCGGGGGCGACGAACGAGCGACGGACATGATAGTCGAGGTGGGTGGCAGCCACGGGCAGAGGTCAGGCGGGCGGCTCAGCGTGCTCCTGGCCGACGAGGACAAGGACGCGCTCGCGGGCACGGCGGTTACGTTCGCGATGCGCGGGCCAGAACCGCAGGGTGGTCGACGTCGCCCGGACGGCGGTGGAGGGGCACGCCCTCCTGCCCGCCGCGAGCGGGAGGCCTAGCGGGGCAGGCGCGCGTCCCGCAGCGCCGCCCTAGCCCTGCGACCCGAGCACCTGCTCCCAGGCGACGCACAGATCGGCCACCTGCTCCTCGCTGAGGTGGGCGAGGAAGCGCGTGTCGACCGCCGCGGCGTGCACGGCCGCGGCCTCGTCGGCCAGTCGGCGACCGCGCTCGGTGATCGTGGCATGCACGACACGGGAGTCGCGCGGGCACGACCGCCGCTCGAGGTAGCCCTCGGCCTCGAGCGCGTCGACGAGGCGCGAGACCCGGCTCTGGCTGAGCAGCGCCGCGTGGGCGAGGTCGGAGATGCGCAGGTGCCCCTCGGGCGCGCAGGCGACCCGGGCGAGCACCTCGAACGCGCTGAGCGAGAGGCGGCAGTGCACGAGGAGGTCCGCGTCGAGCGCCCGCGTGACCGCCGCGTGGACGCGCAGGAGCCCGACCCACGCGTCGCGCCTGGCACCGGTGAGCTGCTGAGGGCAGGCGACGGGGGCCTGCGGGGGGTGGGAGACGGCCATCAGGAAACGATCCTACCCCCGCCGACGCGCCACGACAGCCGCGTCGCGCAGCGTCACCTCCTCCCCGTGGCTGCACAGGGCGCGGCGCCCCGGGCAGGTGGCGCACAGCGTCCGGTGCGGGCGGTCGGTGGGCCGGGCGTCGACGAGGAGCGGCGCGGCGGCCAGCGCGCGCAGCTCCGCGCGCAGCCGCTCGGCGTCGGACGGGGCGAACGTGGCGTGCGCCGTCGCCCCGGCGCGGGCGAGGAAGGCGTGGACGACCTCCACGCGCGGCGCCCCGGCGGCCAGGGCGGCGAGCGCGTAGGCCCGCCGCTGCACCCCGTGGGCCTCCTCGACGTGGCGCTCGAGGTCCGCCTCCTCCCCCAGGCGCTCCGTCTTGTGGTCGACGACGAGCACGCCGCCGCCGTGCTCGTCGGCGAGCGCGTCGATCACGCCGGTGAGCAGGCTGGGTCCGAGCGGCACGGCGAACGGGAGCTCGCGGCGCACGCGTCGCGCGGCGGCGAGCCGCGCGCGCAGCGGG
>JALYMR010000291.1 GCA_030773615.1 Actinomycetota bacterium | reverse complement strand
TGCATCAACGGCTGCGCCCTCGAGCTCAGCCCTCGAGCGTCGCGCTGAGCTCGATCGGCACCCGCGCCGCGAGCGCGACGGAGATCGGGCAGTTCGCCTCGGCGCGCTCGACGAGGTGCTGGAAGGTGGCCTCGTCGAGCCCGGGGACCCGGGCGCCGACCTCGACCGCGAGCCGGCTGATGACGTACTCGGGCTCGCCGTCGCGCTTGTCGAGCTCGCACACGCAGCGCACCGCCAGGCGCTCCGCCGGCGTCCCGTTGCGGGCCAGGCCGAGCGCGAGCGCCATCGCGTAGCACCCCGCCTCGGCGGCGGCGAGCAGCTCCTCTGGGCTCGTCGTCCCCTCCGCGCCCTCCGAGCGCGACGCCCACTCCATCGGCAGGCTCTGCGTCGCCCCGCTGCCCATGGCGATCTGGCCGTGGCCGCCGCCGAGCGTGCCCTCCCAGGTGACCTGCGCGTCGCGCGTGGCGAGTGCCATGCCCTGCCCCCTACCCCGCCTGCGGGCAGGCCGGCGCGCCATGAAGCGCCGCGGCGTCGCCGGGCGCGGGAACCGCCTCGGCCAGCCGCGCGAGCACGCGTCCGAAGCAGCGAAGCAGCCATGCCTCGCCCCCGAGGGCGAGCAGGAGCCGGTCCAGCACCCCCGCCTGCTCCACCCGGGCCCGCAGGGTCACCCGCGTGCCCTGCCCGTCCTCCCGCAGGGACCACGCGATCTCCCCGCGGGTCCGTCGCCCGATCGAGGCCGTTCCTCGCAGCTCGGTGGGCGCCCGGGCGGCGACGACGCGGGTCACCGCGGTGCGCGACACCCCGAGCGGGCCGTGCATGCGCACGCACCCGCCGTGGCTCCCCTCGCCCCTCGCCGTCCCGGGGCCTCACGAGCTCGAGCAGGTCGTCGGCGAGCGCCCAGTGGTTCTCGAGGACGGCGAGGAAGGCGAAGACCTGCTCGGGAGAGGCCGCGACGCGGCCCGTGGACTCGATCGGCGGGCGCGTCACGAGGCCGTGCGCGCGGCCGGCACGGCGTGGCCCCGCGTCGCGAACCCGGCCGCCAGGCCCGTGACGCCCAGGAGCAGGTGCAGCACGTTGTCCGGCGTGTTGATCGGGATGAGGCCCAGCAGCTCGCCGCCGTCGCCGACGATGAGCCCGAGCACGAACACGAGCACGTAGACCGCCCCGAGCCCGAGCGCGTAGGCGCGGGCCGCCGAACGGGCCAGGACGAGGCCGAGCGCGCCGGTGGCGAGGTGCACGACGTTGTGCCAGCCGTTCACGTCCAGCAGGCCCAGGACGGCGTCGCGCTCGACGGCGGAGCCGACGGCGAAGGATGCGTTGTAGAGAAAGCCGATGATGCCGGCGACGACGAGCGTGGCGCCGACGACCAGGGCGTAGAGGCGGGCGGGGCTGACGGTGTCCATGAGGGCTCCCTGTGGATGGTTGGGTTCGCTCTCTTGGCGTCGCCGGGGCGCGCCCTTCTTACCGGCCTCCCTGCGACCGTCGGTAAGAGCGCAGGCCGGGCCCGACGCCAAGGCACATGCGACCCACCCCAACCGCAGAGACGAAGCGCCGCCTGACCACGCAGCTCGGCGTGCGCGTGGTCAACCCCCTGGTCAAGGCCGCCGTCGAGGCCGGGGTGGCGCCACCGACCGTCGCCCTCCTGGAGACCACGGGCCGCAGGTCCGGTGACCCGCGGCGCACGCCGGTCGGCAACGGGCTCGACGGCGACGTGTTCTGGATCGTGGCCGAGCACGGGCGGCGCAGCGCCTACGTCCGCAACATCGAGGCGGACCCGCGCGTCCGCGTCCGGGTCGGGCACCGCTGGCGGACTGGGGTCGCGCAGCTCCTGCCCGACGACGACCGGCGCCGGCGCCAGCGGCTCATGGGCCGCCGCCTCAACGCCGCGGCGGTCCGGGCCATGGGGACGGAGCTGCTGACCGTCCGCATCGACCTCGCGCCCGAGCCGGTGACGCCGGTCCCCCGCGACGACGTCCGCGACGGCCTCGTGGGCGGCGCCGTCGCCGCCGTGCTCAGGGGGGTGCCCTCCACGCTGCACGCCCTGCTCGTGACGGGACGTCCGCTCGAGGCGGGCCTGGCCGCCGGCAGCCTGCTCCTCCCCGGCGAGCGGCGCGCCACCCGACTACTCCTGGCCGCCGTCCCCGTCCACCTGAGCCTCTCGCTCGGATGGGGGGTCGCGCTCGCCCGGCTCCTGCCCCGCCGCCGCACGCTGGTCACCGGCGCCGTGGGCGGGCTCGCGATCGCCGCCCTCGACCTCGGCGTCGGCGTCGGCGCTTCCCCCGCATCGCCGCCCTGCCCCAGGCCCCGCAGGTCGCCGACCACGTCGCCTTCGGGCTCGTCGTGGCCGCCGTCGTGGCCCGTCGGCGGGCGCGGCGGGGCCCGCCGCCGGTCGCCCCCCCGGTAAGAGGGGACGCGACCCCGACGCTCATCGGTCATCGAAACCGAGCGGGACATGAGGAGGGGCAATGAGCACCGAGCCGACGTTCGTCATCGTCGGGGCGAGCCTCGCGGGCGCCAAGGCCGCGGAGACGCTGCGGTCCGAGGGGTTCGAGGGGCGGGTGGTCCTCGTCGGCGAGGAGGACGAGCGCCCCTACGAGCGTCCCGCGCTGTCCAAGGGGCACGTGCGCGGCGAGTCCGAGCGCGAGGAGCTGTTCGTGCACCCCGCGGGGTTCTACGGGGAGCAGGACATCGAGCTGCGCACGGGCACGAGCGTCACCGCCCTCGACCCCGCGGCGTCCCAGGTCGTCCTCGCGGAGGGCGAGCGCATGCGCTTCGACCCCCTCCTGCTGGCCACCGGGGCTCGGCCCCGGCGCCTGCGGGTCCCCGGCGCCGACCTCGACGGCGTGCTTACCCTGCGCACCCTCGCCGACGCCGACGCGATCGCGGCGGGCATGACCCGGGGCGGGAGGGTCGTGGTCGTGGGCGGTGGCTGGATCGGCGCGGAGATCGCCGCCTCGGCCCGCCGCTCGGGGCTCGAGGTGACGATGGTCGAGCAGGGCCGGCTGCCGCTCGAGCGCGTGCTGGGGGCCGAGGTGGCGACGTTCTACCGCGACGTGCACCTCGAGCACGGTGTCGAGCTGCTCACGGGCACCGCCCTGGCGGCGGTCGAGGGCGCGGGGAGCGTGGAGCGCGTGGTCACCGCCGACGGTCGCCGGATCGAGGCGGACCTCGTCGTGGTCGGCATCGGCGTCGAGCCCCGGGGCGAGCTCGCCGCCCCAGGCCGGGCTGCAGGTCGACCGCGGGATCCTCGTCGACGAGCGGCTCGAGACGTCCGCCCCGGGCGTCTTCGCCGCCGGCGACGTGACGAACGCCCTGCACCCCCTGTACGAGGGACGACTGCACGTCGAGCACTGGTCCAACGCGCTGCACCAGGGCCCGACCGCGGCGAGGAACATGCTCGGCCGCGACGAGCCGTACGACCGCCTGCCGTACTTCTACTCCGACCAGTACGACCTCGGGATGGAGTACCGGGGTCACGCCACGAGGTGGGACGAGGTCATCTTCCGGGGCGCCCCCGCCTCGCGCGAGTTCATCGCCTTCTGGCTGCTTGACGGCCGCGTCGTGGCCGGGATGAACGTCAACGTGTGGGACGTCGGCCGGCCGCTCCAGACGCTCATCCGCGAGCGGGTGCCGGTCGACCCCGCGCGGCTGCGCGATCCCGACGCCCCCCTCGAGGAGATCGCGAGCGCCCGCACGGTGCCCGACCAGGGCCGGTTCTCCGCGTTCTTCGCGCAGGGCCTCAACTACACGAGGCGGGTGATCGGGGACCGGATCGCGAAGGCCGACCCCACCCCGGTCAGCCGTCTGCAGCCCGGTGAGGGGAAGGTCCTCGAGGTCGACGGCGAGAAGACGGCCGTCCATCGCGACGACGAGGGCGCGCTCCACGCGGTCTCGCCCGTCTGCCCGCACATGGGATGCCTCGTGGACTACAACGCCGCCGAGCGGACCTGGGACTGCGCGTGCCACGGTTCGCGCTTCTCCACCCAGGGCAAGGTCTTGAAGGGACCCGCCAAGCGCGATCTCAAGGTCAGGACGATCAGCATCGAGGACACGCCGACCAGTCGCGACGGCCAGCTCAGCATCGAGGGGGAGCGCTCATGAGGAGGTCGGCGACCCGCAGGTCCCTGCTCGCCGCGCTCGCCGTCCTCGCGCTCGCCGGGTGCGGCGGCGAGGACCAGCGCGGGGCCGGGCAGGGAGGCGCGGCCCAGGAGCTCCGCGTCGTCGAGACGGACTTCGAGCTTGCCCCCGCCGAGGCGCGGGTCGAGCGGGCCGGAAGGGTCGTCGTCGAGGTGATCAACCGGGGCCGGAGCGTCCACGCCCTGGCGATCGAGACCCAACAGGGCAGGCTGCAGAGCGAGAGGGTGCGGCCCGGGGCGTCGGGCCGGCTCGAGGCGAACCTCGAGGCGGGCGCCTTCACCTGGTACTGCCCGGTCGGCAACCACCGCGAGCTCGGGATGCGCGGCCGGATCACCGTGGGGAAGGGCGACGGGGACGCCCCTCCCACGCCCGCCGCTCCCTCGTCCCCCGGGTACTGAGGCCATGGACCGCGTGGTCGCCCCGCCGGCGCAGAGGACGCGGAGCACTACCCTTCGGTCGCGCGTGCCCCGGAGCGCTGCGAGGGAACCTCGGAGGACCGCCCCTCCCGCCGACCCGACGCGGGAGGACTGGGTCGAGGCGCTGCGGTCGCCCGGGACGAGGCGGGAGGCGGCGACGAGGGAGCTCCACGCCCTGCTGCTCAAGGCCGCCCGCTTCGAGGTGGGGCGCCGTCGCCACGCGCTCGCCCACGCCTCGGCGGACGAGGTCGAGGACCTCGCCCAGCAGGCGGCCGACGACGCCCTGGTGGCGATCCTCGCCAAGCTCGACCACTACCGCGGCGACAGCCGCTTCACCACCTGGGCCTACAAGTTCGCGCTGCTCGAGGCCGCCGTGAAGGTGCGCCGCCAGGCCTGGCGCCACCGCGAGGTCACGCTCGACGCCGAGGACTGCGCGCTTCCCGGACACGCTGCGCTCGCCTGCGGACGCCGCGGAGTCGGCCGAGCTGCTCGTCGCGCTGCGCGACGCCATCCGCCACGAGCTCACGCCCCACCAGCGGGAGGTGCTCGTGGCCCTCGCCCTGAACGAGGTGCCCATAGACGTGCTCGCCGAGCGGCTGGGCACCACGCGCGGGGCGCTGTACAAGACGCTGCACGACGCCCGGCGCAAGCTGCGCGCGCACCTGGCCGGCACGGGTATCACCTCCGCGGCGTCCGGCGAGAGGAGGATCGGATGAGCGACCAGTCACCCGTCGTCAGGCGACTGCTCGGGCCGGCGGGACCCGAGGTCACCTGCGAGGAGTGCTTCGAACGGCTCGACGCCTTCGTCGAGCTCGAGCTCGCCGGCGCCGACGCGGAGCGCGCCGTGCCGGGCATGCGCGCCCACCTTCGAGGGCTGTCCGGCCTGCCGCGAGGACCACGAGAGCCTCGTGGCGTTCGCGAGCGCCGAGCGCGGCTGAGCCAGGCGGGCCGCTGACCGAGGCGCCGGCGGCGCTCGGTGGTCGCTCAGGGTCGTTGTCCGGCGACCTCCGCCACGTAGGCGGCAACTGCCTCGATCCGGTCTTCGCTCAATCGGCCGGCATATGCGGGCATGCCCCCGCCGCCCCGGCGCACCTGATCGGCGACGGCGTCGAGGTCGGGCTCGAGCTCGTCGAGGTTGGGGCCGACCTGACCGCGGGCGCCGGTGGCGGCGAGCGTATGGCACGTCCCGCAGCCCGCCTGATCGAATACCTGGGCACCGGCTTGCGCCGTCTTCGGCTCGGCCGGGGGGTCTGCGCCGCCGCAGCCCGAGACCAGCGCCGCGAGGGCAAGACCTGCAGACAGGGTGAGTGCAGCCGCGCGTTGCGCCCCGATCCTCATCGCGCGTGGGATCCCCGGTCGTGGCCCTTCGACGGAGTGATGAGCATGCGCGGCAGCGTAGCTTTTGGCCGGGCGCGACCGTCGCATCGACGACGGGCAAGGAACGTTCTGCCCGAGCGACGCCTTGGTCGCCTGTACGTCTTGCCTGCTATGTTTGGGACGAGTTAGGCAGGGATTCGGTAGACCAAAATTAGGGGGCGAAGTGGAGGTCGATCGCAGGCAGCTCTTGGGTGGCGGGGCGCTGGCGGCCGCGGGCGCGCTGGCCGCGATCGATCCGCGCGGCGATCGCGCGGTGGCGCAGAACGCGGCTGGCCGTCACGCGGCGAAGGGCCACGGGGGCGGCGCGGCGGGGCCGACCATGCGCAAGGGCCAGACGGTGGACCACCGCGCCAACGGCTTCAACCCGACCGAGGTGCTGCGCGACTTCGACTGGGGCAAGACGCGGCGGCTGGCGAGCGGGCGCACGCTGCGCGAGTGGGAGGTGGTCGGCACCGACAAGGAGATCGAGGTCGCGCCGGGCATCAAGTTCCCGGCGTGGACGTTCAACGGTCGGGTGCCCGGCCCGACGCTCCGCGCCCGCGAGGGCGAGCGGCTGCGGGTGCGCTTCGTCAACGCGTCGGCGCACCCACACACGATGCACTTCCACGGCATCCACCCCGCCGAGATGGACGGGGTCCCGGAGGTCGGCCCGGGGATCATCGAGCCGGGCAAGAGCTTCGTCTACGAGTTCGAGGCCGAGCCGTTCGGCATGCACCTCTACCACTGCCACGTCGGCCCGCTGGCCGAGCACATCGCGCGCGGCATGTACGGCGCGTTCATCGTCGACCCCAGGCAGGGCCGCGAGCAGGCCGACGAGCTGATGATGATGATGAACGGCTTCAACACGAACTTCGACTTCGAGGGCAACCAGGTCTACGCGGTCAACT
>JALYMR010000290.1 GCA_030773615.1 Actinomycetota bacterium | reverse complement strand
GACGTGGGCCCTCGGGTTCGTGGCCGTCGGGCTGACCGCGGCGGCGCTCGGCGGGGAGGTCGCCCGGGTCTGGCGTCGCGGATCGGCCCCCCTGCCCACGGAGACCTCGGACGTCCTCGGCGCGGGGGCGGAGGCGGTGCGCGAGACGGTGGCGGTGGCCCGCGCGGGCTACGAGGGCGGCTCGGCCCAGGAGCACGCGCTGCTCAACCTGCTCGGCTCGTTCACCCTGGCCTTCGCCGGGGTCCGGGCCACCGCGCACCTCATCCGCCGCCACGGCACCTTCGGTCCGTTTCGCAACGTCGTCGTCGGGCGCTCGCACATCCACCACTTCGTCCCCGGCATCGTGCTCGCGTTCCTGGCCGGCGGCGCGGCGCTGCTCGTGCGCAACGAGCGCCTCGACGCGCTCCTCGCCGTCCCGTTCGGCGTCGGCGTGGCCTTCACGCTCGACGAGTCCGCCCTGCTGCTGCGCCTGGACGACGTGTACTGGACCGAGGAGGGGGTGGTCTCCGTGCAGATCACGCTCGCCGCGCTCGCCGCCCTGGCCGCCGGCGCACTCGCCCTGCGGGTCGTGCGCCGGGGCGAACGCGCCGTGCTCGTGCCGTTAGAGTCAGGCCATGGAGCGCCCGGCTCGGCCTGAGCGCGACGTCGTCGCCGGCGACCCGCTGGCCGGCTCGGCCCCCATAGGCCGCGAGCCCGCCGCTGCCGTCCCGCCGACCGCCCCGCCCGCGCGCGGCACCCCGCCGGCACCCGAGCCCCCCGCCCCGCAGTGGGTCCTCGCCGACTGGTGGCAGCGCTTCGCGGCGCTCGTCCTCGACGGGCTCATCGTCGGGGTGGCGGCCGCCGTGCTCATCGCGGTCATCACCGCCCTCGCCGGGGGCGTGGGGTTCCTCGGCGGCGAGGAGAGCGGGTTCGCCGCGATCGTCGTCGGGCTCGTGTTCAGCACGCTCGTCGTGTCCGTCGTCGGGCTGCTCTACGCGCCCGGGCTCATGGCCCGCACGAACGGGCGCACCCTGGGCAAGCACGTCCTCGGTATCCGCGTCGTGCGCACGAACGGGGAGCCCACGACCTTCGGCTGGTCGCTCGTGCGCGAGGTGCTGCTCAAGCAGCTCGTCTTCGCCGGCTTCCTCGGCCTGGGCACGGGCGGCCTGGCCTGGCTTGCGGACGGGCTCTGGCCGCTGTGGGACGGCGAGCGCCGCGCGCTGCACGACTTCCCGGTGGACTCGCGCGTCGTGCGCGGCTGACGCCCGGCTCGCCCGGCGAGGACCTACGCCGCGAGCAGCGCGGCGCGGTCCTGCATCCGGACCACCTGGTCGCGTCCGGGCCCGACGCCCACCAGGGTGATCGGCACGCCGACCTGGTCGGCCACGAAGTCGAGGTACTCGCGGGCCGCGCGCGGCAGGTCGCTGGGCGAGCGGCACTCGCTCAGGTCCTCCTCCCAGCCCTCGAGCTCCGTGTAGTCGCCGGCGGCGCGGTGCAGGACGGACTGGTGGTAGGGGTACTCGTCGAACACCGCCTCGCCCGGCCCGCGGTAGCGCGTGCACACCGCGACGCGCTCGAAGCCCGAGAGCACGTCGAGCTTCGTGACGGCCAGGGCGGTGAGCCCGTTGAGCCGGGCCGCGTAGCGCAGGGCCACGAGGTCGAGCCAGCCCGTGCGCCGGGGGCGACCCGTCGTGGTGCCGAACTCGCCGCCGCGCACGCGGATCTCCTCCCCGAGCTCCTCGCCGAGCTCCGTGGGGAACGGGCCCGCTCCCACGCGGGTCACGTAGGCCTTGGCCACACCCCACACCTCGTCGACGTCGCGCGGTCCGATCCCGGCCCCCACGCAGGCGGCGCCCGCCACCGGGTTCGAGGAGGTCACGAAGGGATAGGTGCCGTGGTCGACGTCGAGCATCGCGCCCTGGGCGCCCTCGAGGAGCACCGTCCGCCCGCCGTCGAGCAGCTCCCAGCACAGGCGGGCGGTGTCGGCGATGTGCTGCTCGAGCCGGTGGCCGTAGGTCAGGTAGTCCTCCGTCATCGCCTGCAGGTCGATGGCGGGGTCCTTCGCGAACGGGCGCAGGGCGGCGCGCTTGGGCTCGAGCGCCGCGGTGATCTTCTTCTTGAGAATCTTCTCGTCGAGCAGGTCCTGCACGCGGACGCCGAGCCGGGCCGCCTTGTCCTCGTAGGCGGGGCCGATGCCCCGCCGGGTCGTCCCGATCTGCAGCTCGCCGAGCCGCGTCTCGCCGGCGCTGTCGAGCAGGAGGTGGTAGGGCATGATGAGGTGCGCGTTGGCGCTGATGCGCAGCCCGCTCGTGTCCACGCCGCGGGCGCGCAGCCCGTCGATCTCCCCGGTGAGCACGGCGGGGTCGACGACCGTCCCGTTGCCGATCACGCAGAGCTTGCCGGGGTACAGGATCCCGGAGGGGATGAGGTGGAACTTCCACGTCTCCCCGTCGCGCACGATCGTGTGGCCGGCGTTGTTGCCGCCCTGGAAGCGGACGACGGCGTCCGCGCGCTCGGCCAGGAGGTCCACGACCTTGCCCTTGCCCTCGTCGCCCCACTGGGCGCCGATGATGACCACCCCCGGCATCGGGCAGGAGTCTAGGAGCGAGCCGCTCGCGTCGCCACGCGGCTACGCGTAGGTCTGGCGGCGCGCGTCCGCCCCGTAGAGCGGGAGCACCTCGCACATCTCCTCCAGCCGCGAGACCGTGCGCTCGCCGATCTGCTCCACGAGCTCGTCGCGCTCCTTGAGGTTCGTCGTGATGAGCACGCTGCGCTCGTCCTCGTAGCGCGCGTTGACGAGCGCGTAGAGCTGCTCGAGGACCCAGGGGCTCGTCTTCTCCGCCCCCACGTCGTCGATGTGCAGGAGGTCGACGGACGACAGCCGGTCGACCAGCTCGACGTACGAGCGCTGCGCGGCGTCGTCGAACGTCGTGCGGATCTCGGCCAGCAGCCGGGGCAGGGAGTAGATGGCGACGGAGCGGCCGGCCTCGAGCGCCTGCTTGGAGACCAGCATGGCCAGCGTCGTCTTGCCCGTGCCCACGTCGCCGTAGAGCCACAGCCCCCGGCCGGCGTCGAGGTTCTCGTCGATGCGCCGCGCGAAGTCGCGGACCTCGCGGACCACGACCGGGGGCATGTCGCTCACCGGCGGGGTGTCGAAGGAGACGAGGCGGTACTTGCGCGGGATGACCGCCGACAGGCTCCGCGCGCGGGCGCGGGCCACCCGCTGGGGGCGACAGCGGCAGTCGCGCGCGGTGTTCGACGCGTCGTCGAGCAGGAAGCCGCTGCCGTCGCACAGCTCGAAGGGGCAGGCGCCGCTCACTGCAGGTACCGGTCGCCGGCGTAGTTGAGGAACTTCGGGTACTCCTTGGCGAACGTCAGCTCGACGTCGCCCAGCCCGCCGTTGCGGTGCTTGGCCACGATGAGGTCGGCGAGCCCCTGCCGCTCGGTCTCCTTGTCGTAGTACTCCTCGCGGTAGATGAACATCACGAGGTCCGAGTCCTGCTCGATCTGGCCCGACTCCCTCAGGTCCGACAGGATCGGCCGCTTGTCGTGGCGCTGCTCGACCGCGCGCGAGAGCTGCGAGAGGGCGATGACCGGCACCTGGAGCTCGCGGGCGAGGATCTTCAGGCCCCGGCTCATCTCGCCGACCTGCTGCACGCGCGACTCGATCTGCCCGTCGGCGCGCATGAGCTGCAGGTAGTCGACGATGACCAGCCCGAGCCCGTGCTGCTGGTGCAGGCGCCGGGCCTTCGCGCGGATCTCCAGGATGCCGATGTCCGACGAGTCGTCGACGAACAGCGGCGCCCGCGCGAGCCGCTGCGAGGCCTCGAGGATCTTGGGCCACTTGTGCTCGGCGACCCGGCCCTTGCGCAGGTCGTCGCCCTTGATCTTGGCCTGGCTGGCCACGAAGCGCTGCGCGAGCTCGCTCTCCGACATCTCGAGCGAGAACAGCGCGACGGCCCGGCCGTGCTCGACCGCCGCGTTCTCGGCGATGTTCGTGACCAGCGCCGACTTCCCCATGCTGGGCCGGGCCGCGATCACGACGAGGTTGCCGGGCTGGAAGCCGCCCGTGATCTCGTCGAGGTCCTTGAAGCCCGACGGGGTGCCCGTGAGCGCCGTGCCCTCCACGGACAGGCGGTGGAGCTTGCCCAGCTCGTCGTGGAGGACCTCCTCGACGGAGCGGAAGTCCTTCTGCCGGTCGTCGTGGGCGACCTCGAGCATCGCGCGCTCGGCCTGCTCGACGAGGTCGCGGGGGTGCGCCCGGCGCTCGTGGACGGACTCCTGGATCGCGTAGGTCGTCGTCAGCAGGCGGCGCATGAGCGCGCGCTCGCGCACGATGCGCGCGTACTGCCGCGCGTTGGCCGCGGTGGGCACGCCCCCCGTGAGCGCGTCGACGGCCCCCGGGCCCCCGACGTCGTCGAGCCTTCCCTGCCCGCGGAGGTGCTCCGTGACGGTGAGGACGTCGACGGGCTCGCTCTCCTGGTAGAGGGCGAGCATCGCCGCGTAGATCGCCCCGTGGCGCTCGCGGTAGAAGTGCTCGGGCTTCAGGCCCTCCTCGATGACGAGGGCGTAGAGCGAGCGCTCGGAGAGGAGGATCGCGCCGAGGACGGACTGCTCGGCCTCGAGCGAGTGCGGCGCGACGTCCGCGTGCGCGCTCGGCCCGCCGCCGTTCGTCGTCGTGATGGGCTCCGCCGTGCTCACGAGGCGGGCGAGGTTAGGCGCGGACGGGACCGCCCGAGGTCCCCCAGGCCGCAAGCTGGAGGAAGTTCACGTGCGAGGACGACGGCCACGAACGAACGTTCGCAGGTGCGGCGGACGGAGCCGCGGCTCGCGCCGGCGGCGGCGGACCCGGCCTTCGGCCCGGGCCCGTCGGAGGCGACGCCCTACTGCTCGCTGACGATGGTCTTGACCGTCGCGGTCACCCCGTCGGTGACCTCGACCTCGACGATGTGCGTGCCGACCGTCTTGATGGGCTCGTCGAGGCGCACCTTGCGACGGTCGAGCTGGATGCCCCGGGCGTCGCGGATCGCGTCCACGATGTCCTGCGTCGTGACCGAGCCGAACAGGCGCCCGTCCTCGCCGGCGGACTGCTGGAGGGTGAGCACCGTCCGGTTGAGCAGGGCGGCGTCGTCCTGGGCCCGCACGGTCGCCTCCTGCGCGGCACGCTGGGCGGCCGCGGCGCGCTGCTCGGCCGCGGCCACCGCGCCCTTCGTGGCGGGCGCCGCGAGCTTGCGCGGCACGAGGAAGTTGCGCAGGTAGCCCTTGGAGACGTCGACCACGGTCCCCCGGGCGCCGAGCTGCTCCACGTCCTTGAGGAGGATGGCCTGGGGCATCTACTCGTCGCGGTCGCGCCGGCGCCCGCCGCCCTCGCGGGGGACGTCGGGGGCGACGTAGGGCAGGAGGGCGAGCTCGCGGGCGCGCTTGATCGCGGTGGCGAGCTGGTTCTGGTGACGGCGGCAGGCGCCGGTGATGCGGCGCGAGCGGATCTTGCCCTTCTCGGAGATGAAGCGGCGCAGGGTCGGCGTGTCCTTGTAGTCGACCTGCTCGATCTTCTCCTTGCAGAACAGGCAGGGCTTGCGCCGACCGCTGCCGACGCCGCCCTTCCGGTCCCGCCGCCGCGGCTTGCGGTTGTTGCGCTGCTGGGCCATAGGCAGGGCAGGGTAGCCGAGGGCCGCACGGGCGCGGACCCGGCGGCGAGCGGGTCCGCGCGGCGCCCGTGCGCTCAGAACGGGATGTCGTCGTCTGACGCCGCGGAGCCCCGCCCCGACGGCGCGGCGGCGAAGTCCGCGGTGTCGACGGGGATGTCCGAGCGCGGCGAGAAGCCGTTGCCGCCACCGCCCCCCTCGTCGCGCGGGCTCGACAGAAACTGGACGCTGTCGGCGATGACGTCGATCGACTGGCGCTTCTCGCCGTTCTGACCCTCCCACTCGCGCCACTCCAGGCGCCCGTCGATGGCCACGGGGCGGCCCTTGGCCAGGTAGCGCGCGCAGTTCTCGCCCTGGGCGCCCCAGACCGTGACGTCGAAGAAGTTCGCCTTGTCCTCCCAGTCGCCACCCGAGCCCTTGCGCCGCGTGTTCACCGCGAGGCGCAGGCTGCAGACGGCCATGCCGCTGGGCAGCGAGCGCAGCTCGGGATCCCGGGTGAGGTTGCCCGTGAGGACCACCCTGTTGATGTTTGTCGCGGCCATGCACCGACCCCTTCTTCGGGAACGAACGATCACCGGCGACGTTATCGGGGGGTGCCGTCGGATCGGGCGCGCGAGGCGCACGTTCCGCAGAGTCGTCGCAAGGGCGCGACGATCCGGGGGATGGGAGTGAAGGCGGAGCGGCGCCGGTGAAGGGCGAAGCGGCGCCGGGCTAGGCGTCCGCGCCGGCGCGCGCGCGCTGCTCGGGCGCCGCCCGGGTGCCCGGCCGCAGCTTGATGATGCGGAAGCGGACGACGCCGTCGGTGATGAGCAGCGTGCGGTCGAGGGCCTCGAGCAGCACGCGGTCGGCGTGGAACTGCAGGAGGTGGTAGTCCGCGTCGGGCTTGCGACCGATCTCGTAGGCCAGCGGCCGGATGCCCCACTCCTGGCGGTCGAGGATGTCGCCGCCCCCGTCGAGGATGGAGTCCTCCACGTTGGCCAGGATCGTCTGGCGCCGGTCCTCGTCGGCGGCGCTGTCGAGCAGCAGGAGGAGGTCGTACACGGGGGCGGGCTGGGCCATGGGCGGGCGGGATGATAGCGGGAGGGGGCGAACGCCCGGGCCCGGCGGCCTCAGGGCGGCATGGAGTCACCCTCCCCGACATCGCTGCGCGCCCGCATCCGCTGGGGCAACGTGGCCCGCGCGCTCGCCCTCGTCGCCCTCGCCGCGCTCGTCGCCCTGTGGCCGCGCCTGCGCGCGCCCGAGCCCGTGCTGCCACCGGCCGAGGCCGTCCCCGTCGTGGCGCAGGCGCCGGCCGCGGGCGCATCCGGAAC
>JALYMR010000289.1 GCA_030773615.1 Actinomycetota bacterium | reverse complement strand
GCCGAACGGCGCCGGTGCCGACGCCCTCGACCCCGGGGCCGAGCCGGGCGCCGACGCGGGGACGAGCTCGTGAAGGTCACGCTCGTGCGGTCGGCCAACGGGACCACCGAGCGCCAGCGTGGGACGCTGCGCTCGCTCGGGCTGCGCCGCGTCGGGCGCACCGTTGAAGTCCGCGACACGCCGCAGGCCCGGGGCATGGTCCACCGGGTGCGGCACCTGGTGAGGGTGGAAGATGGAGCCTGAGGACATCTCCCTGCACACGCTTCGCCCCGCGCCGGGGAGCCGTCGGCCGCGCAAGCGCGTCGCCCGCGGCGAGGGCTCGGGCAAGGGCAAGACCGCCGGGCGCGGCCAGAAGGGCGCCGGGTCGCGCGCGGGGGCGAAGTCGCGCATCAACTTCGAGGGCGGCCAGATGCCCATCCACATGCGGATGCGCAAGCTGCGCGGCCCGCACATGAAGAAGTCGATGCCGTTCGAGCCCTTCCGCACCCACACCCAGGCCGTCAACCTCGTCGACCTCGAACGCCGCTTCGAGGCCGGGGCCGAGGTCCCGGTCGAGGCGCTCTCCACGCGCGCGGGGGTGCCGGTCAAGGTGCTGGCCAAGGGCGAGCTCACGAAGCCGCTCACCGTCCACGCCCACGCGTTCAGCGGGAAGGCCCGCGAGGCGATCGAGGCCGCCGGCGGTGCCGTGCGCGTCGTCGAGCCGGCCTAGGGACACAGCCCCGCCATGCTGTCGACGGTCCTCAGCGCGTTCACGGTCGCGGAGATCCGGCGCAAGCTGCTCTTCACGGCCGGGATCCTCGTCGTGTACCGCCTCGGGGCGCACATCCCGGTGCCGGGGGTCAACACGCAGGCCATCGAGGCCGTGCAGGAGCAGTTCGGCGGCGGCGGGGTCCTGAACTTCCTCAACGTGTTCTCGGGCGGCGGCCTGTCCCGGATCGCCCTCTTCGCGCTGGGGATCATGCCCTACATCACCGCCTCGATCATCCTGCAGCTGCTCACGGTGGTCGTGCCCTCGCTCGAGAAGCTGCAGAAGGAGGGCGAGGTCGGGCAGGCGCGCATCACCCAGTACACGCGCTACCTCACCGTCGGCCTCGCGTTCGCGCAGGCCATCGGCTACGTCTTCCTCTTCCGCTCGTTCACGGCGCAGGCCGGCCAGCCGCTCATCGAGAACTTCGGGGCACCGAGGGTGTTCCTCATCACCCTGTCGCTGACCGCCGGCTGCGTGCTCGTCATGTGGCTCGGCGAGCTCATCACCCAGCGCGGGATCGGCAACGGGATCTCGCTCATGATCTTCGCGTCGATCGTCTCGGGGCTGCCGCAGGGCGTCAGCGCCTGGTGGAACAGCCCGGACCCCGTGTTCAAGGTCATGATGCCCTTCCTGGCCCTCGCCGTCATGGCGGCGATCGTCTTCGTGCAGGAGGGCCAGCGGCGCATCCCCGTGCAGTACGCCAAGCGCGTGATCGGGCGGCGCATGAGCGGGGGCGGGCAGACCTACCTGCCGCTGCGGGTGAACATGGCCGGCGTCATCCCGGTCATCTTCGCCGCCTCGATCATGGCCTTCCCGCCGACGATCGGGCAGCTCACGCAGGCGGACTGGGGCGAGGACCTCGCCGGGTTCTTCGCGCCGAACGGCTGGGCCTACATCGTCGGCGAGACGATCTTCATCGTCCTCTTCACCTACTTCTACACCGCGGTGACCTTCAACCCGGTCGACCAGGCGGACAACCTCAAGAAGTACGGCGGCTTCATCCCCGGCGTGCGCCCGGGGCGCCCGACGGCCGAGTTCCTCGACCGCATCCTCGCCCGGCTCACCTTCCCCGGCGCGCTGTACCTCGCCGCGGTCGCGGCCCTGCCGACCATCCTCATCAACCAGACGGCGGCGAACTTCTACTTCGGCGGCACCTCGCTGCTCATCGTCATCGGCGTCGCCCTGGACACGATGAAGCAGCTCGAGGCGCAGCTCATGATGCGCAACTACGAGGGGTTCTTGAAGTAGGCTGCCGCGCCTCGTGGCGGAGCTCAACCTGATCCTCCTCGGCCCTCCCGGCGCGGGCAAGGGCACCCAGGCCGAGCGCCTCACCGAGGACTTCCACCTCCCGTACATCGCCACGGGCAACATGCTGCGCGAGGCGGTGGCCGCCGGGACGCCGCTCGGGGCCGAGGCCAAGCGCTACATGGACGCGGGCGAGCTCGTGCCCGACGAGGTCATCATCGGCGTGATCCTCGACCGCCTCGCGGCCGACGAGACGAAGGACGGCTTCATCCTCGACGGCTTCCCGCGCACGCTCGGCCAGGCGACCGCCCTGGGGGAGGCGATCGAGGGGGTGGGGCGCAGGCTCACCGCCGCCCTGCTCATCGACGTGCCCAACGACGAGCTCGTGCGCCGGCTGGCCGGCCGGCGCGAGTGCCAGCAGGCCCGGCACCCCTACCACGTCGAGCTCAACCCGCCCAGGCAGGACGGCGTGTGCGACATCGACGGCTCCCCGCTCGTCCACCGCGAGGACGACCGGCCGGAGACCATCCGCCGGCGCCTGGACGTCTACCACGCGCAGACCGCGCCGCTCGCGGACTTCTACGAGGAGCGCGACCTCCTGCACCGCGTCGACGGCACCCAGGCGCCCACGGAGGTCCACGACCACCTGCGGGGCACGATCGCCACGCTTCGCCTCGAGGACGAGCTCTAGCCCCGGGGCCCGGCGCCAGCCCCTACCCTCGGGCGCGGCGATGATCATCAAGAAGACCCCTCAGGAGCTCGACAAGATGGCCGCGGCGGGGGACATCCTCGTGCGCACGCTCAAGCTCGTCGAGGGCAAGATCCGCCCGGGGGTCACGACCGGGGAGCTCGACGAGGCGGCGGAGCGCTTCATCCGCTCCCAGGGCGGCACGCCGGCCTTCAAGGGCTACCACGGCTTCCCGGGCTCCCTGTGCACCTCGCCGAACGCGATGGTCGTGCACGGCATCCCCGGCCCGTACCGGGTCGCGCGCGGCGACCTGCTGTCCGTGGACTGCGGCGTCGTGCTCGACGGCTGGGTGGCCGACGCGGCGCGCACCTTCGCCGTGGGCGAGGTCACCCCCGGCGAGCAGGCGCTCATCGACGCGACGCGCGACTCGCTGCTCGACGCGGTGCAGCAGTGCCGGCCGGGCAACCGGCTCGGCGACGTCTCGCACGCCGTCCAGCAGCGCGTGGAGGGCGCCGGCTTCTCCGTCGTGCGCACCCTGGTCGGCCACGGGGTGGGCCGGCAGATGCACGAGGACCCGCAGATCCCGAACTTCGGCCCGCCGGGCCGCGGCCCGCTGCTCGAGCCCGGGATGACGCTCGCCGTCGAGCCCATGGTCACCGCCGGGCGCCACCAGGTGCGCATGGGCGACGACGGCTGGTCCATCTTCTCCCAGGACGGCTCGGCCGCCGCCCACTTCGAGTTCACCATCGCGGTGACGGAGGACGGCCCCCGCGTCCTGACGCCCTGGCATGAGTAGGGAGCCGGCGAGGCGGGCCGGTCCCGGCCGCGGGGACGGGCCCCGGGGCCGCTGCTAGTGTGGGCAGTCGCCTGCGCCGCGGCGCGCGCGTCTGCGCGCCCTCCGACTCTCCGAAAGGTTCCATGAAGGTACGACCGTCGGTCAAGCCGATGTGCGAGAAGTGCAAGATCATCCGCCGCCACGGTGCGGTGCTCGTGATCTGCTCGAACCCCCGCCACAAGCAGCGGCAGGGGTAGCCCGATGGCACGCATCGCCGGCATCAACATCCCGCTGAACAAGCGCGCCGAGATCGGGCTCACGTACATCTACGGCGTTGGCCGCCAGACCGCGAACGAGATCCTCACCAGCACGGGCATCGAGCCCGACCGCAAGGTGCGCGAGCTCACCGACGACGAGGTCGGCCGCCTGCGCGACGCGATCGACGGCCTCACCGTCGAGGGCGACCTGCGCCGCGAGCGCTCCCAGAACGTCAAGCGCCTCATGGAGATCGGCGCCTACCGCGGGCTGCGCCACCGCCGCAGCCTCCCCGTGCACGGTCAGAACACGAAGACGAACGCGCGCACGCGCAAGGGGCCGAAGCGCATGCAGGTCGCCGGCAAGAAGAAGGCCGGCAAGAAGTAATGCCCGCTCCCCGTCGCCCGCAGCGCGGCCGGCGCAAGCCGCGCAAGAACATCCCCGTGGGCCAGGCCCACATCAAGACCTCGTTCAACAACACGATCGTCGCGCTGACCGACCGCGAGGGCAACGTCATCGCGTGGGAGTCGGCGGGCGGGGCGGGGTTCAAGGGCTCGCGCAAGTCGACACCCTTCGCCGCCCAGGTCACGGCCGACGCCGCCGCGCGCAAGGGCATCGAGCAGGGGCTGCAGAAGGTCGACGTGTTCGTGAAGGGCCCCGGGTCGGGGCGCGAGACCGCGATCCGCTCGCTCCAGGCCGCCGGCCTGGAGGTCACCGGCGTGCGGGACGTCACCCCGCAGGCCCACAACGGCTGCCGGCCGCGCAAGCGGCGGCGGGTCTGAGGAGGGTCGGATGGCACGCGACCACGGTGCCCAGTGCAAGCAGTGCCGGCGCGAGGGCCAGAAGCTCTTCCTCAAGGGCGAACGCTGCCTCACGGACAAGTGTGGCGTCGAGCGGCGGGCCTACCCGCCCGGCGATCACGGGCGCGGGCGCCAGAAGCAGTCGGAGTACCGCGTCCAGCTGCGCGAGAAGCAGAAGGCGCGGCGCTACTACGGCGTGCTCGAGAACCAGTTCCGGCGCTACTACGACAAGGCCTCGCGTCAGCCCGGGATCACCGGCGAGAACCTCCTGACGATGCTCGAGAGCCGTCTGGACAACGTGCTCGTCCGGCTCGGCTTCGCCGCGTCGCGGCGCCAGGCCCGCCAGCTCATCCGCCACGGCCACTGGACCGTGAACGGGCGCCGGGTCGACATCCCGAGCTACCAGGTCCGCGAGGGCGAGGTCATCGCCGTGCGCGCCGGCACGGAGGGCGCGGAGACCGTCATCCGCGACGCCACGGAGCTCACCGCCCAGGTGCCGCCGTGGCTGCAGGCCGACCACGACGCGCTGACCGCGAAGGTCCTGCGCCGCCCCCAGCGCTACGAGATCGCGGCGCCGGTGCAGGAGCAGCTGATCGTCGAGCTGTACTCGAAGTAAGAACCTTTCGCGCCACCTCGCAGGCCGGTGGCGCGCCGAACCCCCGATGGCGACAGGACCCTGATGCTCGACTTCCAAGTTCCCCGGATCACCAGTGACACGGTGGAGGAGAACCGCGGCTCCTACACCATCGAGCCCCTCGACCGCGGCTTCGGCTACACGTTCGGCAACTCGCTGCGGCGCGTCCTGCTCTCGTCGCTCGCCGGCGCCGCGGTGACCACGGTCCGCATCGAGGGCGTCGCGCACGAGTTCTCCACGGTCCGGGGCGTGAAGGAGGACGTGACGGACATCGTCCTCAACCTCAAGGGGATCGTGTGCCGGATGCACTCCGACGCGACGGAGGTCGAGGCGCCGCTCGTCGTCAACGGCCCCGGCGACATCACCGCGGAGGCGATCGACCTCCCCGCGGGGGTCGAGATCCTCAACCCCGAGGTGCACATCGCCAGCCTCGACGAGGGCACGAAGCTCGAGATGTACCTCACGATCGGCCGGGGCCGGGGCTACCGGCCGGCGGAGGACAACAAGTCCGCCGACCAGCCCATCGGGGTCATCCCCATCGACTCGATCTTCTCCCCGGTGCGGCGCGTCGCCTACTCCGTGGAGGGCGCACGGGTGGGGCAGCGCACGGACTACGACCGCCTGACGCTCGACATCGAGACGGACGGGTCGATCGACCCGCAGTCCGCCCTGCGCGAGGCGGCGGAGATCCTGATCTCGCAGCTCGCGATCTTCACCGACGCCGACCGCATCGAGGAGCTGCGGGCGAGCGCCGGTGGGCAGCTCGACGGGAGCGCAGGCAACGGCTCGAGCCCCGCGGCGACCGGTGGCCAGGGCGCCCCGGGGCCGATGCACGACATCCTCATCGAGGAGCTCGAGCTCGGCGTGCGCTCCTACAACTGCCTCAAGCGGGCTGGCATCCAGACCGTCGGCGACCTCATCTCGAAGTCCGAGGGCGAGCTCAACGCGATCCCCAACTTCGGCAAGAAGTCGATCGACGAGGTCATCGAGACCCTCGACCAGCGCGGCCTCGGCCTGCGCAACGACTAGGATCCCGCGTCGCCGTGCGTCACCAGAGGACACGCCACAAGCTCTCGCGCGACGCCGCGCACCGCAAGGCGCTGCTCGCGAACCTCTGCATCGAGGTCATCGACCACGAGCGGATCAAGACGACCGAGGCCAAGGCCAAGGCCGTCAAGCCGGAGATCGAGAAGCTGATCACCCTGGCGCGCAAGGGCGACCTGCACTCGCGCCGCCAGGCGATGTCGGCGCTGCAGCACCCCGACAAGGGCGTCATCTACAAGCTCTTCGAGGAGATCGCTCCGCGCTACACGGAGCGCCCCGGCGGCTACACCAGGATCCTGAAGCTCGGGCCTAGGCGGTCCGACGCGACGGAGATGGTGTACCTCGAGCTCGTGTAGCGTCGCCCAGAGGACGAGCGAAGCGACGTCCGGCCGGGCGAAACTGGTCCTCGAATACGCCGGCGGCCCGTTCGCGGGCTGGGCCGAGCAGCCCGGCCTGCGCTCGGTGGCCGGTGAGCTCCGCGCGGCGCTGCGGGTGGTCCTGCGCCAGGACGTCGCGCTGACGGTCGCCGGGCGCACCGACAGCGGGGTCCACGCGCTCGGCCAGGTCGTCTCCTATCCCGGGCCGCCGCCGCGGCTGCGCTCGGTCAACGCGCTGCTGCCGCCCGAGATCTCGGTGATCGCGGCCGAGGAGGCGCCCGACGGGTTCTCCGCCCGCCACGACGCGATCAGCCGCTCCTACCTCTACCGCCTGCTGCTGCGCCCCACGCGCTCGCCGTTCGAGGCGGGGCGGGCGCTGTGGTGGCCCGGGCGGCTCGACCTCGAGGCGCTGCAGGCGTGTGCGGCGGCGCTGCCGGGGACCCACGACTTCACCGCCTTCACGCCGGCGGAGACCTACCACGTGCGCTTGGAGCGCGACGTGGTCTCGGCGAGCTGGGAGCGCCGGGGCGACGTCGTCGAGTTCCGGATCGAGGCCGACTCGTTCCTGAGACAGATGAACCGGGTGCTGGTCGGGACGATGCTCGAGGTCGCCGTGGGGGCGCGGACGGTCGAGGAGTTCAGCGCGCTGCTCGAGGGCGCGCCCCGCGCGGCGGCGGGGCGGACCGCCGCGCCGCACGGGCTCTACCTCGTGTCGGTGCGTTACCCGGCGCATTAGGCTCCCGTCCATGGATGAGAGCGACCGCGGAGCCCCCATCGCCTACCTCGCGCTCGAGGAGGGCACGTCCGTGTACACGAGCGACGGCGCGCGGGTCGGGACCGTCGAGCACGTCCTGGCCGACGCCAACGTCGACATCTTCGACGGCGTGATCGTCGACTCGCGCCTGGGGCCGGGCGGGGACTTCCACTTCGCCGACGCGGAGCAGATCGGCTCGCTGTTCGAGCACGCCGTGATCCTGCGCGTCGACGCGGCCGGCTTCGAGGCACTTCCCGAGCCGTCGGAGAACGCCGCGGTCATGCGCGCCGATCCCGACGACGTGGTGCCCGACACGGCCGGCGACCGCCTGCGCCGGGCGTGGGACTACCTCTCGGGCCGCTACTAGTACCGGCCCCCGCAATTACGCACGGTTCCGGCGGCCGTCGAGCACCGCCTGAACGCCACCGGCTGACCGGTCATGTGCCTGAGGCACGCTCCCGGATCACCGTGCGGCGTCAGCCGGCGCCGACGACCCCCGGGCGACCGCGCGTACTTACGTGGACCGGCACTAGCGGACGCCCACTAGCGCCGCCCGGCGCGGTGGAGGAGGGAGGCCGCGAGGAAGCCGGCCTCCGTGCCGGGCAGCCGGCGGAGCGCCCGCTCGGGGCGCGCGGGCCACGAAGCGCGGCGTGCGCGGCGGCGAAGGCGCAGGTGAAGGACGAACCGGGCCATCGCCTTCGCATTCGCGGTGCGCGGCTAGGCTCCTCCCCGATGCCGACCGGCCACGAGTGGATCGACGCCTACTGCGCCCGGGTCGGTGCCGAGGCGCCGACGCCCGAGGAACGCGACGCGATCCTTGCCTTCGCCGGGATCGCCGCGCACGCCTCCGAGCGCATCGCGGCGCCGATGGCGTGCTGGGTCGCCGCCCGCGCCGGACTCTCGCTCGAGGACGCCGTGCGCGCCGCGCGCGAGCTCTCCTCCTAGGTCCCGCGAAGCAGGCCGGCCGCCCGCTCGAGGTCGGCGGGGGCGTTGACGTTGAGCAGCAACCGCTCGTCGGGCTCGTCGAGGACGTCGGCGCCGAGCGCCGCAAGCGTGGCCCGCAGCGGCGCCTGGGCCGCCAGCGCGGCGGCGAGCGCGGGTGCCGAC
>JALYMR010000288.1 GCA_030773615.1 Actinomycetota bacterium | reverse complement strand
GCGCAGAGCCGCACCAGCGCGTCGGGCACGTCGGCGACGAACGCCTCGGGCAGCCCGGACGGGGGCACGGCCCCCAGCGCGTCGCGGTACAGCCCGGCGTCGTCGGCGGCCACCCAGCGCTCCTCGCCGCCGACGCGAAGGCGCACGGCGCGGCGCTGGGCCGCGAGCTGGTCGAGCAGGTCCGTGGCGTCGAGGCCGGGCAGGACGCGCTCGGCGGCCTCCTCGGGGGTGATGTCGCCCACGCGGCGCAGGACGTCGGCCAGCGCGTCGGCCGAGGTCGCCCGCGTGCGCGCGGAGCGGTGCTGCAGGTCGTTCTCGACCTCCTGGAGCGCGCCGGGGTCGATGAGGTCGCGCAGCTCGTCCTGGCCGAGCAGCTCGCGCAGGAGGTCGCGGTCGAGCGACAGGGCCGCCGCGCGCCGCTCCGCGTTCGGCGTGTCGCCCTCGTACATGTACGTCGCGACGTAGTCGAAGAGCAGGGAGGAGGCGAAGGGCGAGGCGGTCGGGGTCTCCACCTCGACGAGGGAGAGCTCGCGCGCGTGCAGCCGGCGCAGGAGCTCCTCCAGGCCGGGGAGGTCGAGGACGTCGCGCAGGCATTCCCGGTAGGTCTCGAGGACGATGGGGAACTCGGCGTAGCGCCTGGCCACCTCGAGCAGGTTCTGGGCCTTCAGGCGCTGCTGCCACAGCGGGGTCCGCCGCCCGGGGTAGGCGCGGGGCAGCAGGAGCGCGCGCGCCGCATTCTCGCGGAAGCGCGAGCCGAACAGCGCGCTCGCCCCGAGCTCGCCGACCACCCGGTCCTCGAGCTCGTCGGGGTCGAGCAGCACGAGGTCGGCGCCGGGCGCCTCGTCGGCGTCGGGCAGGTGGACGATGAGGCCGTCGTCGGAGTAGATGACGTCGGACTCGAGGCCGAGCTCGTCGCGGATGCGGGCCGAGAGCGCGAGCGCCCAGGCCGCGTGCACGCGCCCGCCGTACGGGCTCAGGAGGCACAGCCGCCAGTCGCCAATCTCGTCGCGGAAGCGCTCGACGACGAGGGTGCGCTCCGAGGGCACGACGCGGGTGGCCTCCTGCTGCTCGCGCAGGAAGTCCAGGAGGTTGCGGGCCGCGAGCGGGTCGAGGTCGTAGTCGGTTTCGAGCTTGTCCGCCGACTGGTCCACCGCCCAGCGGCTGAACGCCCCGATCGCCTCCCCGAGCTCCTTCGGGCGCCCCACGCTGTCGCCCCGCCAGAAGGGCACGGCGCCGGGCACCCCGGGGGCGGGGGAGACGACGACGCGGTCGCGGCCGATCTCCTCGATGCGCCAGGAGGAGGCGCCGAGCAGGAAGGTCTGGCCCGCGCGCGCCTCGTAGACCATCTCCTCGTCGAGCTCGCCCACCCGGCGCCCGTCGGGCAGCACGACGCTGAACAGCCCGCGGTCGGGGATCGTCCCCGCGTTCGTGACCGCGAGCTGCCGGGCGCCCTTGCGCGGGCGCAGGGTCCCGGCCAGGCGGTCCCAGACGATGCGGGGGCGCAGGTCGCCGAACTCCGCGCTGGGGTAGCGGCCGTCGAGCATGTCGAGCACGCCCTCGAGCAGCGGCCGGGTCAGCTCGGCGTAGGGGTGCGTCCGGGTCACCAGGGCGTGCAGGTCGTCCACCGAGACGGTCCCGTCGCCGCTGGCCTCGGCGGCCGCGGCGATGGCCACGACCTGCTGGGCGAGCACGTCGAGCGCGTTCTTGGGCACGACGGTCGGCTCGATGCGCCCCTCGCGCATGAGCTTCGTGACGACGGCGCACTCGAGCAGGTCGCCGCGGAACTTGGGGAAGATCCGGCCCTTGGAGACGTCGCCCACGGAGTGCCCGGCGCGGCCGATGCGCTGCAGGCCGCGGGCCACGGACTTCGGGGACTCGATCTGCAGCACGAGGTCGACGGCGCCCATGTCGATGCCGAGCTCGAGGGACGAGGTGGCCACGAGGCAGGGCAGCTGCCCCGCCTTGAGCATCTCCTCGACCACCGTGCGCTCCTCGCGGGCGAGCGAGCCGTGGTGGGCCCGCGCGATCTCGGCCTCCGCGAGCTCGTTGAGGCGAAGCGCCAGGCGCTCGGCCATGCGCCGGTTGTTCACGAAGACGATCGTCGAGCGGTGCTCGCGGACGAGGCCGAGCACCTGGGGGTAGATCGCGGGCCAGATCGAGCGCCGGGTCGCCTCGCCGCCGAATCCATCCCCACCCACCCCCAGCGGGTCGGCGGCCGGCGCGTCGGGCTCGACCATGGACTCCACCGGGACCTGGATCTGCACGTCGAGCGGCTTGCGCTGCCCCGCGTCGACGATCCGGCACCGCCGGCGCGGGCCGACCATGAACCGCCCCACCTCCTCGAGCGGGTTCTGGGTCGCGCTCAGCCCGATGCGCTGCGGGTCGTCGCTCAGCGCGGCCAGGCGCTCGAGGGTCAGCGCGAGGTGCGAGCCGCGCTTCGTGGCCGCCACGGCGTGGATCTCGTCGACGATGACCGCCTCGACGCCGCGGAGCATCTCCTGGGCCTGCGAGGTGAGGATGAGGAACAGCGACTCGGGCGTCGTGATGAGGATGTCCGGCGGCTCGCGGCGCATGGCCACGCGCTCGCGCTGGGGCGTGTCGCCGGTGCGGATGGCGACGGTGAGGTCGCCGCCGATCCC
>JALYMR010000287.1 GCA_030773615.1 Actinomycetota bacterium | reverse complement strand
CCACGCCTGCGCCCGAACCGGCCCCAGTAGGGTCGGACGGCGCGGGATGACGGTCGAGACCACGGAGCCCTGGACCGCCCTGCTCGAGGCCGGCCACGCCGACGGCCGCCTCGTGCGGCAGGCCTTCGAGGGGCCCCGCCCGCCCCGCTTCGCCGAGCTGCCCGGCGACCTGCACCCCGCGCTGCTCCACGCGCTGCGCGCCCGCGGCATCGAGCGGCTCTACGCCCATCAGGCCGAGGCGCTCGAGGCCGCCTGGGCAGGCCCCACCATCGTCACCACGGGCACCGCGTCGGGCAAGTCGCTCGCCTTCAACCTCCCCACCCTCGACGTGCTCTGTCGCGACCGGCGGGCGCGGGCGCTCTACCTCTACCCCACGAAGGCGCTCGCGCAGGACCAGGCCCGGGCCATCAACGCGCTCGGCCTGACGAAGCAGGTCCGCCCCGCCATCTACGACGGCGACACGCCGCGCGAGCAGCGGCTCGCGATCCGCAGGCGGTCGAACCTCATCCTCACGAACCCCGACATGCTGCACGTCGGGATCCTGCCGAACCACCGGGCGTGGGGCGACGTGTTCGCCAACCTCGCGGTCATCGTCGTCGACGAGGCGCACGTCTACCGCGGCGTGTTCGGCTCCCACGTGGCCAACGTCCTGCGCCGGGCGCGCCGCATCGCGAGCGCGTACGGGACCGAGCCGCGGATCCTGCTGGCCAGCGCCACGATCGCAAACCCGGTGGAGCTGGCCGAGCGCCTGACCGGCCTCGAGGGCGTCCGCCTCGTCGACCGCGACGGCTCGCCCGCCGCGCGGCGGCGCATCGCGCTGTGGAACCCCCCGCTCGTCGACGAGGCCGTCGGCGCCCGGCGCTCGGCGCTCGGCGAGGCCGCCGACCTGCTCGTGGCCCTCGTGCGCGACGGCGCGCGGACGATCTGCTTCCTCAAGTCGCGCAAGGGGGTCGAGCTCGTCGCCCGGCTCGTGCGCGACGGCCTCGAGGGTGAGGGGGACCTCGCCGACCGCGTCGCGCCCTACCGGGCGGGCTACACCCCGCAGCAGCGCCGGGAGATCGAGGAGCGCCTCGTGCGCGGCGACCTGCGCGCGGTGGTGACCACGGACGCGCTCGAGCTCGGGATCGACATCGGCGCCCTCGACGCGGCGGTGTGCGTGACCTTCCCGGGCACCGTCGCCTCCCTGCGCCAGATGTGGGGCCGGGCGGGCCGCCGCGGGCGGGGCCTCGCGGTCTACGTGGCCGGCGAGGACGCCCTGGACCAGTTCCTCTGCCGGCATCCCGACGCGCTGCTCGACCGGCCCGTCGAAGCCGCGATCCTCGACCACGAGAACGAGGGCATCCACCTCGGCCACCTGCTCTGCGCCGCGCACGAGGGCCCACTGAGCGAGGGCGACGCCGAGACGCTGGGACCCCGCTGGGAGGACCACGCGCAGTCGCTCGTGGCCGCCGGCGAGCTCGTGCGTCGTCGCCACGAGTACGTCTTGCGCCGGCCCGAGGAGTACCCCGCGGCCCGAGTGTCGCTGCGCTCCGCGTCGGCCGACAGCTTCGCCGTCGTCGACGTCGCCTCCGGGGAGCTGCTCGGCACCGTGGAGGCCGCGCGCGCCTTCACCACGGTGCACGACGGCGCGATCTACCTGCACCTCGGGCGCTCCTACGTCGTGCGCGAGCTCGACCTGCTCGGTCGCCGCGCGCTCGTCGAGCCCTTCTCCGGCGACTGGTACACGCAGCCCAAGAAGGAGACGCTCACCCACATCGAGGCGCTGCTCGACCGTCGCGAGGAGCTCGGGGTGACGCTGTCCTTCGGTCAGGTGAGCGTCACGGAGACGGTGCTCGCCTTCCAGCGCAAGCGGCTGCCCGGCCACGAGGTCATCGACCTGCACGCGCTGGACCTCCCGCAGACGACCTTCGAGACCCAGGCGCTGTGGTACGAGCTCGGGCCCGCCGCGCTGGGCGACCTGCCCGCCGAGGTGCTCCTCGGCGCCCTGCACGCCGCCGAGCACACGCAGATCGCCGTGCTGCCCCTCCTGGCCATGTGCGACCGCTGGGACATCGGCGGCCTGAGCACGAACCTCCACCCCCAGACCGGCGGCCCGACCATCTTCATCTACGACGGCCACCCGGGGGGCGTGGGCATCACCCGCACCGCCTTTCGCGCCTTCGAGGCGCTGGTGGCCGACGCCCACCGGCTCATCGCCGAGTGCCCGTGCGCGTCCGGCTGCCCCTCCTGCGTGCAGTCGCCGAAGTGCGGCAACCTCAACGAGCCGCTGTCCAAGCGCGGGGCGCTCGACGTCATGG
>JALYMR010000286.1 GCA_030773615.1 Actinomycetota bacterium | reverse complement strand
GCCGAGGGCGGTCTCGAGGAGCTGCGCGTCGCGGGCGGCGGGTCGGGGCTGCTGCGGGTCCCCGCCGGCCACGCCGCCGCGCGCCCCACCCCGCTCGTCGTCCTCCTGCACGGCGCCGGGGGGGACGCGCGCGGCGGGCTGCGCCCGCTCGAGGGCCTGGCCGACGAGGCGGGTCTGCTCCTGCTCGCCCCGAGCTCGCTCGGCTCGACCTGGGACGTCATCCGCGGCGGCTTCGGCCCGGACGTCGAGGCCCTCGACGCCCTGCTCGCGGAGGTGTTCGGCCGCTTCGCGGTCGACCCCGCCCGCCTCGCCGTCGGCGGCTTCTCCGACGGCGCCTCCTACGCGCTGTCGCTCGGGGTGACGAACGGGGACCTCTTCTCCCACGTCGTCGCCTTCTCGCCGGGCTTCATCGCCCAGGGCACCCAGCACGGCGCGCCCGCGATCTTCGTCTCGCACGGCGTCAGCGACGCGGTGCTGCCCATCGAGCGCTGCAGCCGGCGCCTCGTGCCCGCCCTGCGTGCCGCGGGCTACGAGGTGCGCTACGAGGAGTTCGCCGGCGGCCACGTCGTGCCGCCAGCGATCGCCGGCCAGGCCGTGGCCTGGCTGGGCGGTGCCGCCCCGTAGCCCGGCGAGCCCGCCGGCCGTCACCCCCGTGCGGCCGCCCGGGCGCTACAGCCCGAACCCCACCCGCTGGTCGGCGCGGTCGACCTTCACGTAGACGACCTGCGCGAGGTTGAGGCGCACCGTCCCGTCGTCCGTCGTCAGCTCGTGCCAGCCGCCCTCGGCGAGCCCGTCGAGCAGGCCCCGCAGGGCGCCCTCCTCGACGCGCACGGGGAGCACCTGGGTGCCGTAGAAGCCGATGTTCACGCGCTGCTGGGCCATGGGTTCGAGGCACCTCCGCTCACTTGGACGATCTCGGTCAGCACGCCGCCGGTGGACGCCGGATGCAGGAAGGCGACCCGCGACCCGGCAAGCCCCGCGCGCGGCGCCTCGTCGACGAGGCGAAGGCCGGCCGTGCGCAGTCGCCCGAGCGTGGCGCGGACGTCGGGCACCCGGAAGGCGACGTGGTGCAGGCCCGGGCCGCGGTGGGCGAGGAAGCGCCCCACCGGCGTGTCGTCGGCGAGGGGGCGCAGGAGCTCGACGTGACCCTCGCCCACCGCGAGCAGCACCGCCTCGACGCCCTGCGCCTCGACGGTCTCGCGACAGACGGCGTCCATCGCGTAGACCTCGTCGTAGAGGGCGAGCGCGGTCTCGAGGTCCTCGACGACGACGCCGACGTGGTCGACCTGGGTGAACACGGGGCGGCACGCTAGCGAGGCGCGGGGCGGCGCCGCTCCTGCCGCCCGCCGGGCCCCGCGGGCTCAGCGCTCGCCGAGGCTCGCGGACGAGGCGTTCCACGTGGCGCAGGTGCTCGGCCATCGCCTCGCGCGCACGGGGCGCGTCGCGCCCGCGGATGCCGTCGACGATCCGGCGATGGTCCGCGAGGGCCGCCTCCGGCGCCCCGCGGGGGCGGAACGAGGCCGTGCGGCTCGGGCGCAGCGCATCGGCCAGGGCGCGAACGAGGTCGGCGAGCATGTCGTTCTGCGTGGAGCGGGCGATCGCCAGGTGGAAGGCGAGGTCGTACTCCACAAGGCTCTCCCCGCGCTGAATGCCTCCCGCGAGGCCGTCGAGCCAGCGCTCGAGCTCGCGGACGTCACGCGCCGTGGCGCGCTGCGCCGCGAGCGCCGCGGCCTCGGGCTCGATGATCAGGCGCAGCTCGATCGGCTCGAGCATCCGGCCTCCGCGAGCGCGCGGCCGGGGACGCGCGCGACGAGCTGCGCCCGGGCGCGCCCCGCGAACGCGACCCGCGCCTTGCCCCGGGTCTCGACGACGCCCTGGCCGTCGAGGACGGAGAGCGCCTCGCGCACGACGTTGCGGCTCACCCCGAGCTGCACGCAGAGCTCCCGTTCGACGGGGAGCGCGAGCTCCTCCTGCTCCGCGGCGGCGATGAGCTCGAGCAGCTGGGCGACGACCTCCTCAGTCAGGCGCCGGCGCTGAGCGGGGCGGACTCCCGTGAGCGCCGCGGGCGGCAGACCCCCGCGTGCAGGCGCGCTCCGCTCGCCCGACGGGTCACCCATGGGTCGTCCGCCCTCGCGTCCGCACGGTCCTGTTGTCGGACCAACTTTCGTGGGTGGTTCGCGCCCTGTCAACCTGGTGGGGTCATGAGCGGCTAGGTCAGCGACCCGGGGGGGACAGGCTCCATGACCGACGTCGTTTCCGCAGCGTCCCGGCAGGACGAGGAGCTCGCCACGGAGCTCCCCCACAAGCACCTGCCGGCGGTCCGCTACCGGGACCTGCCGGAGCCGATCAGGTTTCGGCGCGATGCTCGGGCCCGGCGTGGTCGTCGCGGCCTCGGGGATCGGCTCGGGGGAGTTCGTCCTGTGGCCGAACATCGCGCAGCAGGGCGGGCTGGGCTTCCTCTGGGCCGCGCTGCTCGGGGCGACGTTCATGTTCTTCATCGCCACGGAGGCCGTCCGCTACACCCTCGCCACCGGCGAGACGATCATCACCGGCTTCGCGCGGCTGTGGAAGGGCTGGACGGTCGGCTTCATCCTGCTCGCGCTCATCCCGAACCTGTGGCCGGGCTACGCGACGGGCGTCGCCACCATCATCTCGTTCATCTTCGGCCCGGTGAACATCGCGCTCGTCACCGTGCTCTCGCTCGTCCTCATCGTGGGACTGCTGACCCTCTCGCCCGTCGTCTACCAGATGATGGAGCTCACCCTGAAGGGCATGATGGCCGTGATGTTCGCCTTCATCGTCTTCGCGGTGATCGCGATCACGTTGCTCGACGCCGGGGTCTGGGGCGATCTCCTCGCGGGCCTCGCGAACGTCGGCGGCGTCCCCTCCGGGGAGGTCGTGAGCCTCGCCGAGTTCACCGGCGCCATCGCGTTCGCCGGCGCGGGCGGCACCGCGGTGCTCCTCATCAGCAACTACGTCCGCGACAAACCTGGGCATGGGCGCGCGGATCCCGCGCATCGTGTCGCCCATCACCGGCCAGGAGGAGGCGGGCACGAACGTCGGCATCTTCTTCCGACCCACGGAGGAGAACATGCGCCGCTGGCGGGGCTGGTGGAGGGTCACGAACCTCGAGCAGTTCCTCACCTTCTTCCTCTTCACCATCCTCACCATCTGCGTCATGTCGGCGCTCGCCTCGGCGACCCTCGCCGGCCAGGCGCCGTTCGAGAGCTTCGACTTCGTCGAGGCCGAGGGCCAGGCGCTCGGCCTCGAGTTCGGTGGGGCGCTGCGGCTGTTCTTCCTCGTCGCCGGGCTGCTCGTCCTGTTCTCCACGAACCTCGCGGTGTGGGACATGATCGGGCGCATCAGCGCCGACCAGCTCAAGGTCGGCCCCCTGCGCGACAGCCGCTTCTGGACGGAGAGCCGGCTCTACGCGACCTCCCTCGTCCTCCTGCTGCTCTTCAGCATCGTCGTGCTCCTCAGCGGGCTGCAGGCGCCCCTGCTGCTGCTGGTGATCGTCTCGTTCCTCAGCGGCGCCACGAGCTTCGTCTACACCGCGCTGATCGTCCAGCTCAACCGGCGGGCGCTGCCCGCGCACGTGCGCATGGGGACCGCGCGCACGGTGATCATGAGCCTGGCCGTCGTGTTCTACGGCCTCTTCTTCGTGGTCACGCTCATCGACCTCGCAGGCGAGTACCTCTAAGGAGGAAGGGCCGACGATGACCCCATCAGGGAGGCCGCAGGCGGGTGCCGTCGCGTGCCCCAACGCCGACGCCTCACGCGTGGGCGCCGAGGTCCTCCGCGACGGCGGCAACGCGCTCGACGCGGCGGTGGCGATGAACGCGATGCTCGGCGTCGTCTACCCGCACATGTGCGGGCTGGGCGGCGACGCCTTCCTGCTCTACCGCTCCGCCGCCGATGGGAGGGTGGCCTGCCTGAACGGGAGCGGCCCCGCCCCGCGGCTGGCCACGCGCGAGGCGTTCCGCGAGCGCGAGCTCCCGGCCATCCCGCCCCGCGGCCCGCTCCCGGTGACCGTGCCGGGCACCGTCGGCGCGTGGGAGGAGGCGCTGCGGCGCTTCGGCAGCCGCCCGCTGGCCGAGCTGCTCGCGCCGGCCGCCGCCGTCGCCGAGGAGGGCTTTGCGATCACCGCCCGGTTCGCGGCCGCCGCCGAGCGCGCGGCGCCCGACCTCGCGCGCGACCCCGTCCTGCGCGGCCTGTTCCTCGACCCCGGCGGCCGGCCGCTCGCCGCCGGCGCGACCCTGCGCCAACCCGCCCTGGCCCGGTCGCTGCGGCGCCTCATCGAGCACGGCGCCCGCGACTTCTACGAGGGCGCGATCGCCGGCGAGCTCGACGCCGGCTGCCGCGCGGCGGGCGGCCTCCTGCGCCGCGAGGACCTCGAGGCGTACGCGCCGCGGTGGGTCACGCCCGTGCGGGCCCCCTACCGCGGCCTCGACGTCGTGGTCACCCCGCCGAACAGCCAGGGGGTCACGGCACTGCTCATGCTCAACGCGCTGGCCGTCCTCGGCGCGCACGCCCACGCGCCGGGCACCGCCGCCCACGTCGAGGCGCTCGTCCGCGCGAAGCGCGTCGCGTTCGCCGACCGCGACCGGCACGTCACCGACCCCGACTTCCTCGAGGCGCCGCTCGACCGGCTGCTGACCCTCGAGCACGCGCGCGAGGCGCTCGCCGCGCCGGCCCTGCCCGCCCCCCGCTCGACGGGGGGCGACACGGTCTACCTGTGCGCGACGGACGCCGACGGCAACGCCTGCTCGCTCATCCAGAGCATCTTCTTCGCCTTCGGGTCGTGCTTCGTGGCCGGGGAGAGCGGGATCCTCCTGCAGAACCGGGGCCACTTCTTCTCGCTCGACGACGCCCACCCGAACCGGCTCGAGCCCGGCAAGCGCACGCTGCACACGCTCATGGCCTGCATGGCCTTCGAGGGCGAGCGCCTGCGCTTCGTGTTCGGGACGATGGGCGCGGACGGGCAGGCGCAGAACAACGTCCAGGTGCTCGAGCGCCTCCTCGCCGGCGACCCGCCCCAGGAGGCGGTGAGCGCCCCGCGCGTGCTCCACGGCCGCTTCCACCCGGAGGACGACCCCGACGTGCTCAGCGTCGAGGAGCGCATGGGCCCCGAGGTCATCGCCGAGCTCGCCCACCGCGGCCTCGACCCGCACGTGCTGCCCGCCTACGACGAGCACTTCGGCCACGCCCACGCGATCGAGCTGCGCGAGGACGGCAGCGTCCTGGGTGGCAGCGACCCGCGGAGCGACGGCGCGGCCATCGTCGTGGGCTGACGGCGCCGTCTACGCCGCGTCGCCCAGCTCCGGCTCGACCGCGGCGTAGCGCACGGCCCCGGCGGGGTCGGTCACGGGCGCGACCAGCCCCGCCTGGACGAGAGCCTGGAGGTCGGCGGCGAGCGCCTCCGCCTCCCGCGCCTGCCCCTCCCCCGCCTCCGCGGCCCCGCCCACCTCATACAGCCACATCCGTAGCTCCTTCGCGTCGACGTGTAGAGCGGCTCAGCGTGGCAACGGGACCGGACGGAACCTGTGCACAGGGCGGACCGAGCAGGGAGAACGCGCCGCGGCGCACAGCCCTGTCCACCACAGCACCCTTCGTATGCACGCTGCGTCGACAGGAGCGCTCGTGGCTCGGTCCGCGCCCGTCGGTAGAAGACCCGCATGTCCTCCGCCCGCCTCCTGCGCGCCGTGCGTGCCGAGCGTGCCGAGCTCGACCGCGAGCGCGGGCGGCTGGCCCTGCGCCGCGACCAGCTGCGCGCGCAGCTCGAGCGGCTGGAGGCGCAGCTCGGCGAGCTCGACGAGCGCTCGGGGCTGCTCGACCGCCTCGCCC
>JALYMR010000285.1 GCA_030773615.1 Actinomycetota bacterium | reverse complement strand
ATCGCGTTCTCGTAGATGTAGTCGCCGAGGTGCACGACGACGTCGAGCTCCTCGTCGAGCATCTGCCGGTAGGCGGCGTAGAAGCCGTCCTCCCACTCCTGGCAGGAGGCGAAGGCGAAGCGCAGGCCCTCGAGCTCGGCGCCGCGCGGGGGGGAGGTCAGGGTGCGGCCGACCGGGCTCTGGGCGTCACCCACCCGGAAGCGGTAGAAGTACTCGCGCCCGGGATGCAGCCCGCCCACCTCGACGTGGACGGAGTGGGCGAGCGCGGGCGTCGTCGCCACGCTGCCCCTGCGCACGACGCGGCACATGTCCTCGTCCGTGGCGACCTCCCACGTCACCCGCACCCGCTCGGCGGGCATCCCGCCGTCGGGGTCGAGCGGCCGCGGGGCCAGCCGGGTCCAGAGGACGGCACCGTGGGGATACGGATCGCCGGAGGCGATGCCGAGGGTGAAGGGGTCGCCCTCGAGCTGGGCGCTCCGGGCCCAGGCGAGGTCGCCGGGCAGCGCGCTCAGGGTGGCCAGCGCGGCCAGGCCGCCGGCCGAGCCCAGCAGGCGCCGACGCGTCAACGGCGAGGACGCAAGACGCTCGAGGTCGATCTCCTGCCGGCTCATGCGCTCCCCCTGCTCGTGGAGCGTGCATCCTCAGCACAACGCTGCGAGGAGCACAAGCGATCCGTGCGGCGCGGCGTCGCTGCCGGCTACCCCAGCACCGCGAACACCGCGCGCGCCCGCACGACCTCGCGCTGGCCCACCCGCAGCGAGCAGTCGGCGAACGCCAGCCTGCCGCCCAGGCGCTCGACCTCCGTGCGCGCCTCGACCCACTCGCCCACCTGGACGGGACCGAGGTAGTCCGTGGTCAGGCTGACCGTCGCGGAGCGGGCGTCGTCGGCCCGGGCGCGAACCGCGCGGCCGAGCGCGAAGTCGGCGAGCGTGGCCAGCAGCCCGCCCTGCGCGGTGCCCGCCGCGTTGAGGTGGCGCTCCTCGACGCGCAGGCCGAGGGTGAAGGGGATCTCGTCGTCGCGGGCGAGCACCGGCCCGACGAGCTCGAGGAACGGGCCCGGGTCCTCGAGCGGAGAGAAGCCGGGCGGGGGGTCGATCACTCCGGGCCGCCGGGTGACGGCGCGCGGGCTAGTACCAGACGCTCCACTCGCGCATCTGCCGCGCCGCGATGGAGCCGGGGTCGCGGAAGGCCGTGAGGTCGTGCCAGCTCAGGATGCCGACCGGCTTGCCTGCGTCGTCGACGATGAACAGCCGCCGCACCGCGTGCTCGCGCATGCTCGCCTCGGCCTCCTCGATCGTGGCGTCGGGGACGACCGTGACGACCTCGGTGGAGGCGACGTCCGCCGCGGGGACCGCGCGGGGGTCGCGGATGTGGTGGTTGGCCACCGCGCGGATCACGATGTCGCGGTCGGTGAGCACGCCGACCAGGCGCTCGTCGCGGACGACGCCCACGACGCCGATGTCGTGGTGCTCCATGAGCTTCGCGCACTCGCGGACCTCGGCCGCCGCGTCGACGACGATGGGGGACGAGGTCATGAGCTCGGCGACGGTCGTGGGCATCGCACGAGTCTCTACCCCCGCGCCAGCGCGTGCAACCGCCCCGACGTGGGGGCGAGGACGAGCACCGAGGCGTCGTCGTCCGGGGGCTCGGGCGAGGCGCGGAACAGCCCGTCGAGGATCTCCGCGACGAGCTGGCCCGTGGGGCGCCCGCGGTCGCCCAGCGCCCGGGCGACGCCCTCCAGGCCAAAGCGCGCGCCGTCGGGGAGCCGGCGCTCCGTCACGCCCGTCGGAGAGCAGCACGAGCCGCTCGTCGGCGGCGAGGCGGTGGGAGGCGAGGGTGAAGCCCGGCGCGAGCTCCTTGAGGCCGAGCACCGGGTTGTCGGAGCCCCCCAGGGCCTCGAGGCCGCGACCGGGGCGCCAGACGAGGGGCTCGGGGTGGCCGCAGCGGATCCAGCTGAAGGTGCAGGTGGCCGCCGTCCAGCGCCCACCACCGCGGTGATGTAGGCGCCCGGGCGGTCGAGCGCGCGGACCACGTCGTGCACGGCCTGGACCGCCTGCTCGAGGCCGACTCCCGACCGGCGGGCGGCGCGCAGCGCGCCGAGCGCGACCGCCGACAGCGCGCTCGCCTGGACGCCCTTGCCCACCGCGTCGGCGATCGAGCCACGCGCCGTCGGCGTCCGCCGCGTGGTCGGACCAGTCGCCGCCCACGTCGTAGGCGGGCAGGATCGTCGCGGCGAGCTCCGCGCCGTCGACGACGGCCAGGCGCCGCGGAAGGAGGTTCTCCTGGGTCTCCGCCGCGGCGGTGGTGACCCGCCGCCGGCGGGGGCGGGCGAGGAGGTCCGTGTGGAGGTCGGCGAGCTCGAGCGCGAGGGCGGCCTGGGTGGCGAGGGGCTCGAGCGGGGTGCGCGGCGCGCGGGTGAGCACGAGCACCGCGGTGGCCCGGCCGCGCAGCCAGAGGGGCACGACGGTCAGCGCCCGCAGGGACTTGGGCAGGAGGCCGGCGACGTCCCCGTCGCCCTCAAGGACGAGCTCCGGACCGACGAAGCGCCCGGCGGGGATCTCCTCGGGCAGGCGGACCGTTCCCGCCACCCGGCGCAGGGCGGTGCCGTCCAGGTCGACGACGTAGAGCGCGACGGGGGCGTCGGCGAGGCGCTCGGCCTCGGCCACGATGCGCGCACCGACGTCGGCCAGCAGGGGGACGTCGAGCAGCTCGACGGCGTCCGGCCACCCCCGGTCCCTACCCGTGCTCGCTCAGCAGTACCTCGCGCTCGGGCAGCGACGCACGCAGACGTCCGCGCGGTCCGGGGGCCGGGGCCGGGGCGAGCGGGAGGGCGGGGCTGCGCCGCTCGCGCAGCAGTGGGCGCGCGAGCAGCGCGGCGACGAGCAGCAGCAGGCCCGCGAGGGCGAAGGCGCCCCGGAACCCGAGGGCGCCGCCGACCACGCCGGCGACCACGAGGCCGGCGACGGACATGACGTCGAGCCCCGCCTCGTTGGCGGCCACCACGCGGCCGCGCAGGCGGTCGGGCGTGCGCTCCTGCAGCAGCGACTCGTAGGCCACGGTGAGCACGCCGTTGCCCGCGCCGCCCAGGAGCCACAGCCACAGCAGGGCGGCGACGCCCCCCACCGTCGCCGCCACCGTGATGACGGCGCCCATGAGCAGCAGGGAGGCGGCCATGAGGGCCTCGCGGGGCGCGCGGCGCGCGAGGGCAGGGGCGACCGCGCACCCGAGCACCATGCCCAGGCCCCAGGCGGCGACGACGAGGCCGACCTCGCCCGCGGCCCCGCCCAGCCCGCGCACGACGAAGAGCGGCTCGATCGGCTGCTTGATCGACGCGGCGAACATCGCGATCCCCGTCGTGAGGGCGATCCCGCGCAGCAGCGGCGTGGCGACGACGTGGCGCAGCCCCTCGGCGAGCGACCGCAGCCCCTCCTCACCCTCGTCGGCCGCCTCCGCGCGGGGCACCTGGACCCCCACGAAGAGCACGGCGGAGAGCAAGAACGAGACGGCGTTCAGCGCGAAGGCGGCGTCGATGCCGAGCGACGCGGCGAGCACGCCGCCGAGCACGGGCCCGGCCAGCACGGCGACGTGGAAGGTGCCGGTGACGAGCGCGTTGGCGGCCACGAGCAGCCGCTCGGGCACCAGGTTGGGCAGCGAGGCCTGGAGCGCGGGCTGGAAGAGCGCCCCGAACGAGCCCAGGCAGGCGGCCACGAGGAGGATGTGCGCCGTGGAGGGCGACCCGGCCAGGAGCAGCGAGCCGACGGCCGCGGCTCGGGCGATGTCGCAGCCGACCATGATGCGGCGCCGGGGGAGGCGGTCGACGAGTGGGGCCCCGAGCAGGCCGACGACGGCGGCCGACGCGGTCTGGACGACGAGGATGGTGGCGAGCGCTCCGGCGCCCAGCCCCTGCTCGACGACGCTGACCGCGACGGCCAGGGAATAGACGAAGTCGCCGAGGTTCGACACGGTCTGGGCCAGCCACACGCGCGCGAAGCGCCGCTGGCGGGCGAGGGCGAGGAGCTCGCCCGTGCGCGAGGGGACGAGGCGGCTGCCGCAGGCGGCGTGCAGCACGACGGCGAGCCCGAGCCCGATCATCCCGTCGCCGATGGAGAAGACGTTGCTCAGCGGCCACGCGGCGGGGATGGCGAAGACGTCGCCCAGGAAGGCGAGGTCGGCCTCGGCGACGGCGGCCGAGTTCGCGAAGCCGCCGCCCCCGTCCGCGTCGAGCCCCGCGCTGGCCAGGGCCGCGGCCGACGCGGGCATGACCCCGCCGTTGGCGGAGATGGCCGCCAGGTTCGCGGCGCCGCCGAGCCCGATGAGCCACAGGCCGGGCAGGCCCCGGTTCGCCCACAGGAAGATCGTGGCCAGCCCGTAGGAGGCGAGGTGCAGCGCGCCCTGGAGCTCGCCGCCGTGCTCGTCGAACGCGCCGAGCGCGAGGACCTGCACGCCGACGGCCGCGGCGACCGCCCACGGGTGACGCAGCTCGAGGTCGGCCAGTCGCCCCAGCCGGCCGCCCGCGAGGGCGACGGAGGCCAGGGCGAGGCCGAAGAGCACGAGCATGAGCGCCACGTCTCACCTTGTCGGACCGTGCGGGGAGTACCTTGATCCTCAAGAGTGGGTCGTCCGGTGCCGAACATGACGTCAGAACGAGCCCTCAGCAGGGGGCTCCATCGACACGGAGGTTTGGACTGTGAAGCTCCGCCTGTACCGCCTCATGATCTCCGCCGCCTCGCTGGCCGCGCTCGCCGTCGCTGCTGGCGCCCCTCGCAAGTTCGGCTGATCGACGGCGGGGAGGGCGAAGCGATCGTCCTCCCCGCTCCCCACCCGTGAGCACCCCGCAGAGCCACCCCCTCCTCACCCCGTACCTCGCGGTCGTCGCCGCGACCGGGTGCGCGCTGCTCGCCGCCCTCGCCGCCACCGAGGGCATCGCGTTCCTGGGCGACGCGCCCGCCCTGTTCTGGGTCTTCCTCGCCTTCGTCATCGTCGGCGAGCTCCTCCCCGTGCGCCTCCCGGGCCACGACGACGAGATCACGACCTCGACGTCCTTCATGTTCGCCGTGCTCCTGACCTTCGGGCTCGCGCCAGCCGCGCTGGCCCAGGCCGCGGCCTCCGTGCTCGCCGACCTGCGCGCGGGCAAGCAGCCGCTCTCAGCCGCCTTCAACGTCGGCCAGTGCACCCT
>JALYMR010000284.1 GCA_030773615.1 Actinomycetota bacterium | reverse complement strand
GCACCGGCCGCCGCCTCGGCGGCCTCGGCCTCGGCACGCGCGGCCTGCGCCTCCTCCTCCTCGCGGCGGCGCTGCTCGGCCGCCTCGAGCTCGGCGGCGATGCGCGCGTCGTCCTCCGCGCGCAGGTCGATCTCGTCGTCGAAGTCCGCCGGCGCGCCCGGCTCGTCGGCGCCGGTCGCCGGCGCCGCGCCCCCCTCGTCGGGGGCGAGCTCGTTCTCGCGCTTGAACGCCTCGATCTGCTGGACGGTCACCTCGAGCTGGTGCGCGATCCAGGCATCGGTCCGTCCTTGCCTGACCCAGCTGCGGATCTGGTTGAGGTGAGGGCGCAGGGACCGGCGAGCCATGGGCGGCGGAGGCTAGCAAGCGCTGCACGACCTCCGGCGTCTTTGCCTTTTAGGGGCTAACCTGCTCTACTCGTTCGTCGGCAGGGAGCCGCCGCCATGCTCGTCCTCACGCGAAAGTCCAACCAGAGCATCATGATCGGGGACGACATCGAGGTCTCCGTCCTCGCCATCATGGGCGAGAAGGTGCGCATCGGCATCCAGGCGCCGCGCGACATCCCCGTGTTCCGCCGCGAGGTCTACCTCGAGATCCAGGAGGAGCGCGACCGCAACGGCGCCGCCGCCGGCGCGGTGCGCGACGAGGTCGACGACGCCCTGCGGCGCCTCGGCCAGCGGGCGTAGGCGCCCGCCGGGGCGCTAGCCCATCACGACGTAGAGCGTGCGGAACATGACGATGGTCACCAGGACCGCCGTCGCGATGAGGGCCAGCACGAGGAGGACGAAGCGCAGGTCGCCGTGGCGGCGGGTGCGCTCGGCGTCACGCTGACGGGCGCGCAGCCGCGCCTCGCGCATGAGCCGCTCGCGGCGGGCGCGGTCCTCGTAGGCCTCCTCGACGAAGGCCTCCTCGAAGTCCGCGAGGCTCTGGCGCATCCGCTGGGCCACGGTTATGGAGCCTAGACGGCCGGGCGCGAGCGCGGTCGCCCGCCCTCAGCACGCCCGCCACAGCCCGCGCCGGGCGCGTCGGGCCTCCCGCGCGAGGGCCGCGAAGCGTCGCGCGTGGCGGACGTTGGGCGCGATGGCCAGGGGCCGGGCGTAGCCCCGGCGCACGATCTCGGCGTTCACGAACCTCCCGTCCGCGGCGAGGTGGACGTAGGCGAGCAGGCGCCCGTAGCGGTCGCGGCGCTCGGCGTCGGTGCGCAGACGCACCCGCGCGCCGGCCACCAGGCGCCGGTTGAACGCCGTCGCGGCCTGCCCGAAGCACTCGTCGCGCCCGGTGACCTCGGGGGTGTCGAGGCCTATGTAGCGCACCCGCTCGCGCCGCCCGCCGAGGGCGACGTGGATCGTGTCGCCGTCGACGACGCGCACGACCCGCCCGGCCTGCTCCCCGCGTCGGTCGCTGCCGCCGACCGTCGCCACCAGGGCGGCGGCGGCGACGGCGAGCAGCAGCAGCAGCAGCAGGGTGCGCCGCACGCGCCGCACCCGCGGTCGCCCCCGCCTAGGCGGACCTTGGGCTGCGCCCGCTTCCCGCCCCCTAGGCGATGGTGACCTCGGCCGAGAGGTAGACGTCCTGGATCGCGTGGAGCAGGCCGATGCCCTCGTCCACCGGGCGCTGGAACGCCTTGCGGCCCGAGATGAGGCCGGCGCCCCCGGCGCGCTTGTTGATCACGGCGGTGCGCACGGCCTGGGCGAGGTCGCTCTCGCCGCCCGACGCGCCCCCGCTGTTGATGAGCGGCGCGCGGCCCATGTAGCAGTTCACGACCTGCCAGCGGGTGAGGTCGATGGGGTTGTCCGTCGTGAGCTCGTCGTAGACGCGCTGGTGCGTCTTGCCGAACGAGCCGTTGCCCCCGCTCAGCGCGAGGTAGCCGCCGTTGTTCTCGGCCTGCTTCTGCTTGATGATGTCGGCCTCGATGGTCACACCCATGTGGTTCGCCTGGCCCGTGAGGTCGGCGGCCAGGCTGTAGTCCGTGCCGTCCTGCTTGAAGCCCGAGTTGCGCAGGTAGCACCACAGCACGGTGAACATCCCGAGCTCGTGGGCCTGCTGGAAGGCCTCGGCGACCTCGATGGTCTGCCGGCGCGCGCCCTCCGAGCCGAAGTAGATCGTCGCCCCGACGCCGGCCGCCCCGAGGTCCCACGCGCGCTTGACGCTCGCGAACATCGTCTGGTCGTACGTGTTCGGGTAGCTCAGCAGCTCGCTGTGGTTCAGCTTGACGATGAAGGGGAACTTGTGGGCGTACTTGCGGCTCACGGCGCCGAGCGTGCCCACCGTCGAGGCGAAGGCGTTGCAGCCGCCTTCCATCGCGAGCCGGACGAGGTTCTCGGGGTCGAAGTACATGGGGTTCGGCGCGAAGCTCGCCGCCCCCGAGTGCTCCACGCCCTGGTCGACGGGGAGGATGCTCACGTAGCCCGTGCCGGCCAGCCGACCCGAGCTCATGAGCCACTGCAGGTTGCGCAGCGTCCCTGTCGTGCGATCGGAGTCGATGAACACCCGGTCGACGAGGTCGGGCCCGGGGAGGTGGAGGCTGTCGGCCGGGACCGTCCGGCACTCGTGCTCGAGCAGGTCGCGCGCCTCGTCGCCGAGGAGCTCCTCGAGGCGCGAGGTCGTCAGGTCGGCGGTCGTGGCCACGGGGATCCTCCGTCGGTCTCTCGAGAAGTCGTCGGCCCGGAGGCTACCCTCACGCGCGCCATGGAGCACGCCTTCAGCGAGCCGGGCTTCACCATCGGCGTCGAGGAGGAGCTCATGATCGTCGACGCCGAGTCGTTCGCGCTCGTCAACGCGATCGAGGAGCTGCTCGACGAGGCGCAGGAGGGCGAGCTGCACCCCGAGCTGCTCGAGTCCGTGCTCGAGATCGCCACGAGGCCGTGCGCCAACACCGCCGAGGCGGGCGCCGAGCTGCGCGGCCTGCGTCGTCGCGCCCACGAGGCCGCGGCGGCGCGCGGGCTCACCATCGGCTCGGCGGGCACGCACCCCTTCGCGCTCTGGGAGGACCAGCGCGTCGTCGGGCGCACCCGCTACCGCGACCTCGTCAACGCGCTGCGCTTCGTGGCCCGGCAGGAGCTCATCTTCGGGATGCACGTGCACGTCGCCGTCGACGACCCCGAGAAGGCGATCCACGTGGCCAACGGGATGCGCGTCCACGTCCCCGTCCTCGTCGCCCTGAGCGCGAACTCCCCGTTCTGGCGGGCCGACGCGACGGGCTTCGTCTCGACCCGGATGCCGATCTTCCGCGCCTTCCCGCGCGTGGGCATGCCCCCCGCCTACCGCGACTGGGCGGACTACCAGCAGCAGATCGACTTCATGGTCGAAAGCGGGGTGATGGCCGACTACACGTACCTCTGGTACGACGTCCGCCCGCACCCCAAGCTGGGCACGGTCGAGATCCGGGCGTGCGACTCGCAGACCCGCCTCGAGCACACCCTCGGGCTCGCCGCCCTCATCCAGGCCATGGTCCGCGAGCTCGCCGAGCACTTCACGGCGGGGGAGCCGCTCGGCACCTACCCCTGGCAGATGCTCGACGAGAACCGCTGGCTGGCCGCGCGGCACGGCCTGGACGGCGAGCTCGTCGACCTGCCCTCGAGTGAGCGGGTGTCGGTGAAGGCGCTGACCCGGCGCCTGCTCGACCGCCTGCGACCCCATGCGCAGGACCTCGGCTCGGAGGCCGAGCTCGAGGGCGTGGTCGACCTCGTCGAGCGTGGCAACGGCGCCCAGCGCCAGCTCGTCGTGTTCGAGGCCAACCGCGACTTCAGCGAGCTCATGCGGGAGATCGTGGCCGCCACGGTGCCCGACTCCGTCCCCGCCCGGCGGCCCTTCCAGCCTCCGCCGTAGCCCATCGGCGACCTTGCCGCGGCTCGTAACATGCCAGGTCATGTCGAGCCCGGACCTCTTCGTCGTCTGCAAGAGCTGCGGGTCGGAGGTCAGCCCCTACGTCACGGAGTGCCCGTACTGCGGCAGCCGCCTGCGCAAGCGCGCGCCGAAGATCGAGCGCGAGGGCGGGCGGCCCCGCCCGGCCGACGCGTCGGCGGGGAGCGCCCCGCGCCGCCCGGCGCCCGCGCCCCGGCTCAGCCGCCTGCGCACGGGCGAGATCCCGGGGGTCTCGGGCGACGAGACGCGCAAGCCGTGGGCCACGATCGTCCTCGTCGCGCTCTCCTTCGGGGTCTGGCTGTCCCTGGCCTTCTTCCTGCGCGCCGACCTCGCGCTCGCCTCCGTGTCCGGGGACCCCTGGCGCTACCTCACCGCCCCGTTCGTCAACGCGAACGGCTGGGCGCAGTTCGCGGTCGTCGTCGGGCTCGGGGTGTTCGGCTGGCTGCTCGAGCGCCGGCACGGTCCCGTCGCGGTCGTCGCCCTGTTCTTCCTGTCGGGCACGGGCGGGCTCGCCGCGGCCTCGGTGCTCGAGCCGGACGCGCTCTCGTACGGCACCCACGGCGCCGCGCTCGGGTTCGTGTGCGCGTGGGGGGTCGGCGCCCTGCGGGCACGGCGCGCGGGCGACGACGAGGACGACCTGCTCGGCGCCGCGGTCATCGCCGCGGCGCTGCTCCTCATCCCCCTGGCCACGGGCATGAGCCTGCTCGCCGGCGCGCTCGGCGGCGTCATCGGGCTGCTCGTCGGGCTGCCCCTCTCCGCCCTGCACCGGCGCTAGCGCGTGGTCGAGCCGCCCAGGTACACCGCCGAGGAGGTCGACGCCGCCGTCGCCGCCCTGAGCGACCCGGAGCGCCTGCGCCACGCGCAGGAGGTCATGACCCACGCCGCGCCCAGCCTCCACCGGGTGCTGACCGGGGCGCTCGAGGAGGGCGGCTGGTTCGGCCCCGCCCTCGACGCGCAGCTGCGGCAGGCGCTTTCCCAGGACGACCCGTACGCGCGGCTCGACGCCGTGCGCACGCTGTTCGCCGAGGAGACCCGGCTCGGCCTGCTTGTGGGCGCCACCGCCGGGTTCGAGCTCGCGCGCGAGCTCGACCGGCGACGCACGGCCGCCGGAGCCGGCGGGCCGGACACCTAGAGGGGGAGCACGATGGAGATCCGCTACCTGGGCCACTCGGCCTTCGAGCTGTCCGCGGACGGGGTCACGGTGCTCGTCGACCCGTTCCTGACCGGCAACCCCAAGGCGGCGGTCGGCGCCGACGCGGTCGGCCCCAACGTCGTCCTGCTCACCCACGGCCACGCGGACCACCTCGGCGACACGGCCGACATCGCCCGGCGCACCGGGGCTCCCGTCGTCGCCATCACGGAGCTCGCCGGCGAGCTCGCGGGCACGCTGGGCGAGGGACACGACGTCCGCGACCCGAACCTGGGGGGGACGGTGCGCTTCGACTGGGGGTCGGTAAAGCTCGTGCCCGCCTGGCACACCGCGCTGTCGCCGAACGGGACGCCGCACACCCCGGCGGGGCTGCTCATCACCCTCGGGGAGCGGACGGTCTACCACCTCGGTGACACCGCGCTGTTCGGCGACCTCGGACTCATCGCCCGGCGGGCCGGCGGGATCGACGTCGCGCTCATGTGCATCGGCGGCCACTACACGATGGACCGCCTCGACGCGGTGGAGGCCGCGAGCCTCGTCCGCGCGCGCCAGGTCATCCCCTGCCACTACGACACCTTCCCGCCGATCGAGACCGACGCGCAGGCGTTCAAGGCGGACGTCGAGCGCGAGACGGACTCCGAGGTCGTCGTCCTGGCCCCGGGCGCGACCCACGCCCCGTGACCCACGCCGTCGTGCTCATCGAGGCCGACCGCGACGCGATGTCGGAGCTCGGCGGCGCGCTCGCGGCGGTCGAGGGGGTCCGCGAGGCCTACAGCGTGACGGGCAGCTGGGACTTCGTCGCCATCGTGGGCGTGCGCCGCCACGAGGAGCTGCGCGAGGTGGTCGCGGAGGGGATCGCCCGGCTGCACGGCGTGGCGCGCACTCAGACCATGGTCGCCTTCGAGGTGTTCTCGCGGCACGACCTCGAGGCCATGTTCGACCTCGGCCGCGAGCCGTGACCAGCGTCGTGCGGCCCGGGTTCGGGCCGACGCTGCCCGAGCTCCTCGGCGTCAGGCCGCGCGCGCTGCGGCGACCGGCGCTGGCGATCGGCGCCGCGCTCGTGGCCGCGGGCGCCTGGCTCGGCCTGTGGGGCGACGGGGCCGAGCACGCGGTCGTCGGCGGCCCGGCGCCGTTCAACCTCACCTACGAGGGCTTCGACCGCGTGCGGCGGCCCGGCGCGCTGCTCGCCCTGGAGCGCCGGCGCGGGCGCCGCGTCGTCGAGACGCTCACCGTGCGCGCGCTCACCCTGCCCGCCTACGCGGGCGCCGCCAGCGGGGTGCTGCCCCTCGCC
>JALYMR010000283.1 GCA_030773615.1 Actinomycetota bacterium | reverse complement strand
GCGCTGGCCAGCGCGCACGACGTGAGCGAGGGCGGCCTGCTCGTGGCGGTGGCCGAGGCGTGCCTGGCCGGCGCGGTCGGCGCGAGGCTCGAGCTCGGGCAGGACGACGAGGCGGGGCTGTTCGGCGAGGGGCGCGGCGGCTTCGTCGTCTCGGGCGGCGAGGACGCCCTGCGCGCCCTCGGCGAGCGCACCGAGGTGCGTCTCCTCGGCCGCGTGGGGGGCGACGCCTTGGCCTTCGACGGGCTCGCGCTGAAACTCGGCGCGCTGCGCGGCGCGAGCGCTGCGCTCGGCGCCCTGTTCCCGTAGGTCCCGTTGCTAGGCTCGGAGACGCGCCATGTCGCTCGACGCTCGCGAGGGGCCGCGGGACGAGTGCGGGGTGTTCGGGGTCTACGCCCCCGAGCCCGAGCACGAGGTCTCGAAGCTCTCCTACTTTGCGCTCTACGCGCTCCAGCACCGCGGCCAGGAGTCGGCGGGGATCGCCGTGGCCGACGTCGGCGGGCAGATCATGGCCCTCCGGGAGCTGGGGCTTGTCAACCAGGTCTTCGACGAGCAGAAGCTGCGCGCGCTCACCGGCGAGATGGCGGTGGGCCACGTTCGCTACTCCACCACGGGCTCGAACGCGTGGGAGAACGCGCAGCCCGTCCACCGGTCGGACCGGCGTGAGGTCGCGCTCGCCCACAACGGCAACCTGACGAACGCCGTCGAGCTGCAGGCCGAGCTGCGCGAGCAGGGCGTCGCCTTCCGCTCCACGTCGGACTCCGAGGTGATCGCGGCGATGATCGCCGCCCACCCCGCCGAGCGCGTGGAGGACGCCGTCGCCGAGATCATGAGGCGCCTGGAGGGCGCCTACTCCGTCGTGATCATGACGGCGGACCGCGTCATCGCCTTCCGCGACCCGGCCGGGATCCGGCCCCTCGTGCTCGGCCAGCTCGGCGACCGCTACTGCGTGGCCAGCGAGTCGTGCGCGTTCGACATCATCGGCGCGACGTTCCTGCGCGACGTGCGCCCGGGCGAGATCGTGTCCCTCACCGAGCGCGGCATCCAGACCCGTCAGGGCGTCGAGAGCGAGCGCGAGGCGCTCTGCGTGTTCGAGTACATCTACTTCGCCCGCCCCGACTCGCGCATGGGCGGGACGCTCCTCCAGGCCGCCCGGGGGCGGATGGGCGAGGTCCTGGCCCGCGAGGCCCCCGCGCCGACGGCCGACCTCGTCATCGCCGTCCCCGACTCGGGCAACGCGGCCGCCCGCGGGTTCGCCCGGGCCAGCGGGCTGCCGCAGGACGACGGGCTCATCAAGAACCGCTACGTGGCCCGCACCTTCATCCAGCCCGGCCAGGAGCTGCGCAAGCACGGCCTGCGGCTGAAGTTCAACCCGCTGGCCGAGATCGTCGGCGGTCGCTCGCTCGTCGTCGTCGACGACTCGATCGTGCGCGGGAACACCACCCGCCAGATCGTGCAGATGCTCCGCGACGCCGGCGCCCGCGAGGTCCACCTGCGCATCTCCGCCCCGCCGATCCGCAACCCCTGCCACTACGGGGTCGACATGTCGAGCCGCGAGGAGATGATCGCCCACGGACGCGAGGTGGACGAGATCGCCCGCGAGGTCGGGGCCGACTCGCTCGCCTACCTGTCGCTCGAGGGGGTCTACGAGGCGATCGGCGGCGCCCGCGAGCGTCACTGCGACGCCTGCTTCAGCGGCGACTACCCCCTGCGCTCGGAGGCCCAGGACAAGTTCGCGTTCGAGCTGCCGGTCCTGGGCGCGCCCTCGCCCGCCTAGTCGTCCCCGCCGCCGAAGAAGTCCTCGAGGAACCCGCCCCGCTCGCGGTGGCGCCGACGGCCGTGTCCGTACCCGTAGCCGTGGCGGTGCTCGTCGTCGTCGTCGTCGTCGTCGTGGCGGGGCGGCGGGTAGCGCTCGCGGTAGCGCTCGCCGTAGCCCAGCTCCTCCGCGCGGGCGTAGCCGCGCCCCTCGGAGTAGCGCGTCTCGACCTCCGTGAGCCGCTCGAGCTCGCCGCGGTCGAGGAAGACGCCGCGGCAGCCGGTGCACTGGTCGACGGTGATGCCGCTGCGCTCGAACGAGCGCCAGGGGTTGCCGCACTTGGGGCAGGTCAGGCCGTTCATGGGGCGGAGCCTACGGTCGGCGGCGCACGAGGCGGATCGCCGCGCGGGCGAGGCGCGAGCGTGAAGCGGACGAGCTGCACGAGGAGGATGCCGGTCACGTGCAGCCCTGCGAGCTCGATGGCGCGATCATTCAGCGACGGGACCTCCACCAGCGCGACGAAGGCGATGAGCCAGGCGACGACGAGAAGCGTGATTTACCCCCACCGGGCTCCCCGGTGCGCGCCGACCAGCGGCGCCGCCACAGCGACGTAGAAGGCGAGGGTCTGGACGGCGACCGGCTGCTCCAGCGATGCGAGGACTTCCAGCAGCGCCAAGACCAGCATGAGCGCCAGGGGCTCCCACGGCGGGCGCGCAGTGTCGGCCGTAGGGATGGTCACAACTCTGCCACGCGGCGGTCCTGCCCGCCGAGCCCGCCGGTAACGTCGCGCGGGCGATGGACCTCGGCGCCGCCCTGCGCGAGCACTTCGGCTTCCCCGCCTTCCGCCCCGGCCAGGAGGAGGCCGTGGGGGCCGCCGTGGCCGGCCGCGACGTGCTCGTCGTCATGCCCACCGGCGCGGGCAAGTCGCTGTGCTACCAGCTTCCCGCGCTCATGCGCGACGACCTCACGCTCGTCGTGTCCCCGCTCGTCGCGCTCATGCAGGACCAGGTCGAGGGGCTCGAGCGCGTCGCGCCCGGCCGGGTCGGCCTCGTCAACGCCCAGCAGGACGCCGCGGACAACCGGCGCGTCCTCGAGCGCGCGGCGGCGGGGGAGCTGCGCGCGCTCTACGTCGCGCCCGAGCGCTTCTCGTCGGCTCCGTTCCTGGCCGCCATGCGCGAGACGCGGGTCGGGCTGTTCGTCGTCGACGAGGCGCACTGCGTCTCCCAGTGGGGCCACGACTTCCGCCCGGACTACTTCCGCCTGGCCGACGCGGCCCGCTGGCTCGGTGCGCAGGCGATCATCGCCTCGACCGCCACGGCGACGCCGCAGGTCGCGGGCGACGTCGAGCGTCGGCTCGCCCTGAGCGACCCGGTGCGGGTCGTCACCGGCTTCGACCGCCCGAACCTGAGCTTCGCGATCGCGCCCTGCACGAGCACGGCGCGCAAGCACCGGCGCATCGCCGCCGCGCTGGCCGAGCCGGGCGCCACCCCGGCCATCGTCTACGCGGGCACGCGCGCGGGCGCCGACCGTCTGGCCGGCGCGCTGCGCCAGGGCCTCGACGGGCGGGTGGAGGCCTACCACGCGGGGCTGCCCCGCGAGCAGCGGGCCGAGGTGCAGCGGCGGTTCATGGGCGGGGAGACGGATGTCGTCGTGGCCACGAACGCCTTCGGCATGGGGGTCGACAAGGCCGACGTGCGAACGGTGTGCCACGAGTCGGTGCCCGCCTCCGTCGAGGCCTGGTACCAGGAGGCCGGCCGGGCCGGCCGCGACGGGGAGCGCGCGCGGGCGCTGCTCTTCGCCGAGCCGCGCGACAAGGGACTGCACGTCTTCTTCATCCAGCGCTCGGAGATCGACGACCGCGCGCTCGCCGCGGTGGCGGGCCGGCTCGCCGCGCGAGCGGAGGACGGCCGCTACGACGTCGGGGCCGGCGAGCTGGCCGCGCTGGTGGAGGGCGACGGGTCGGCCCGCGGGGACGGTGGGGGCGAGGACCGCGTGCGCGCCGTCGTCGGCCACCTCGTGCGAGCGGGCGTCGTGCGCCCGGCGCCGTCGACGCC
>JALYMR010000282.1 GCA_030773615.1 Actinomycetota bacterium | reverse complement strand
GCCGGGCCGGCCGCGGGGCTCGCGCCCCGCGGCCCTCTGCCTACCCTCAGAGCGTGCCCGAAGGGGACACGATCCACTACGCCGCGAACCGCATGCGGCCCGTCCTCGCCGGCCGCGTGCCCGAGGTGGCGACCCCGCACCCGCGCTTCGGGGCGTCGCACTGGACCGAGCGCCTCGCGGGCCGCGAGGTCGAGGCCGTGGAGGCCCACGGCAAGCACCTGTTCCTGCGCTTCGCCGGCGACCTCACGATCCACTCCCACCTGCGCATGACGGGCTCGTGGGCCACGGTCCGCGCCGGTCAGCCCTGGCGCCGCTCGCCCCGCCGGGCCTGGCTGGTGCTCCGCGCCGCGGGACACGAGGTCGTGCAGTTCGACGGCCCCGTGCTCGAGCTGCTCACGGAGTCGCGCCGGCGCTTCGACCAGCGCCTCGCGGCGCTCGGGCCGGACATCGTGGCCGCCGGTGACTTCGACGAGCGCAGGTTCCTGCGCGCCCTGCGCCAGGACGACCCCACGCGCCCCATCGGCGACGCCCTGCTCGACCAGCGCACCGTGGCCGGGATCGGCAACCTGTGGAAGGTCGAGGGGTGCTTCCTGGCCCAGGTCGACCCGTGGCGCCCCACGGGCGGCGTGAGCGACGACGAGGCGCTGCGCATCGTCCGCGAGGTCCGGCCGCGCATGCAGCGCTCCGCGCGCGACGGCAACCAGACGCGCTTCAAGGCGATCTACGGCAGGACGGAGCGGCCCTGCCCGCGCTGCGGCGGGCGGGTGCGGGTGCGCGGCCAGTGGGAGGACAACCGCCCGACGTTCTGGTGCGAGGGCTGCCAGCGGTGAGCGGCGCCGTCGCCCCCCGGCGGGCCCTGCGGGTGGGGCACAAGGGCGCGGACCTCATCGCCCCGGGCAACACCTTCGCGTCCTTCCGCGCGGCGCTCGCGGCCGGCGTCGACATGATCGAGTTCGACGTGGTCTCCGAGCGTCCCGACGGCAGCGGGCAGCTCCTGCTCGCCCACGACCTCATGGAGCCCGGAGACCGTCCGCCGCACACCCTCGAGGAGGGGCTCGCGCACTTCGCGGGCGAGGCCTACGCGCGGGTCCAGCTCAACGTCGACCTCAAGCTGCCGGGCTACGAGCGGCGCGTGCTCGAGGCGCTCGAGCGCCACGGGCTGCTGCACCGCGCGCTGCTGTCCACGATGGAGCTCGCGAGCCTGCGCGCGATCCGCGCCACCCGGCCGCAGGCACGCCTCGGTCTGAGCGTGCCCCGGGTCCGGCGCGATCCTTGGCGTCGGCGCGACACGGCCGCGCTCGCGCTCGCCGCCATCGCCGTGCTGCGCCGCACGCTCCCGGGCCGCTGCGCCCGGCTCGTCCGCGCGGGCGTCGCCGACGCGATCATGGCCCACTGGTCCGTCGTCACCCCCCGGCTCGTGGCCCGGCTGCGCGAGGCCGGCGGTGAGCTCTTCGTGTGGACCGTCGACGATCCCGGGCGGATCGCCTGGCTCGAGGCGCTGGGCGTCGACGGCATCACGACGAACGACCCGCGCCTGTTCGCCGGCTCCGGGCCGGGCACCCGTACGGTCTCCGGCGCCCTCTGACCGTGGCACACTGAGGGTGATGGGACGCCCGGGAGACGCGGTCGAGCTGCTCGCCCGGGTCCCCGTGTTCGCGACCCTCGGGCGCGACGACCTCGCCGAGGTGGCGAAGGTCGCGGTGCCCCGCAGCTTCGCCCGCCACCAGGTGATCTTCCGCGACGGGGACGCGAGCGACACGTGCTACGTCATCCGCTCGGGCCACGCCCGCGCCGTGCGCGAGCACCCCGACGGGCGCCAGATCGCCCTCGCGCACTTCGGCCCCGGGGACATCTTCGGCGAGCTCGCGATGTTCAACGACGAGCGCCGCTCGGCCACCGTCGAGGCGCTCGACGACGTCGAGGCGATGGCCATCCTCGGACGCGACATGCGCCGGCTGCTCGTGGAGCACCCGGCGATCGCCACGAAGCTCGTCACGAGCCTCAGCCGGCGCCTGCGGACGGCCAACGAGCGCATCGCCCGGCAGTCCTTCCAGACCGTGCAGAGCCGGGTGGCGACCGTGCTCGGCGAGCTCGTGACCCGCGCCCGCGAGGAGGGGGACGGCGACGGCGAGGTCGTCGTGCGCATGACGCAGTCGGACATCGCGCAGCTCGCCGGCTCCTCGCGCGAGTCGGCCAGCCGCTTCCTCGCTGTGCTCGAGCGCGCGGGGGTGGTCAGCCAGGGCCGTGGCCGCCTCACCGTCCACGACCCCGAGGCGCTGCAGCGCTACGTCTACTGATGACGGTCGGCGCGGTCCTCGTGGAGTTCTCCGCCGGCGGGGTCGCCGTCAACGAGCGCGGCGAGGTCGCCGTGATCGTGCCCGTGCGCCGGGCGGCCAGCGGCGCACCCGTGCTCGCCCTGCCCAAGGGCCATCCCGACGGGTCGGAGACCCCGGAGGCCGCGGCGCTGCGCGAGGTCCGCGAGGAGACGGGCCTGGAGACGGAGATCGTCGACGCGCTCGGGGACGTGCGCTACTGGTACCGCCGCGAGGGCCGGCGGGTGGCGAAGGTCGTGCGCTTCTTCCTCGTGCGCCCGGTCGGCGGCCGGTTCGAGGACCACGACGACGAGGTCGAGGCCGCGCGCTGGCTGCCGCTCGAGGAGGCCGTCGGCGCGCTCACCCACCGCGGCGAGCGCGAGATGGCCAGGCGCGCGCTGGCCCGGCTGCCGCCGCGCTCCGGGTAGCGGCCCCCGCC
>JALYMR010000281.1 GCA_030773615.1 Actinomycetota bacterium | reverse complement strand
GGGCGGCGGCGACCGCCGGGTGGTCGGCCCGCTCGGCGAGCGCGCTGGCCTCGCGGGGGGCGAAGCGGTCGGGCTCCAGGCCGTTGGCCACCACGGCGTGCAGCTCGAGGCCGAGGCGGTCGCGCAGGGCGTCGCGCAGGGCGAGGGTCTCGGCCACGGGGAGCTCCTCCGCGCGGGTGACGGCCACGACGCCGGTCTGCGCGGGATCGGCGAGCGTGGCGTCGATGCGGGCGGCCTGGCGCGCGATGGGGCCCGCCGCGGCCGCGCCGGCGAAGGTCCGCGGTGCGCTGAGCACCGCCACCCCGTGCCCGGTGGCGGGCGCGTCGACGACGACGAGGTCGTAGGCGGCGGCCCCGGGCGTGCGCCGGTCGAGCTGCGCGAGCTCCCACAGCTTGCCCACCGTCAGCAGCTCGCGCAGCCCGGGGGTGGCCGCGGCGAGCAGGCCGAACGCGCGGCTGGCCCCCAGGGCCTCGGCCAGCGGGCCTGGGAGCTGGTCGCGCAGGTACTCCTCGAGCGCGTCCTGGGGGTCGACGGAGATGTGGAAGAGGCCGGGCGCGAGCTCGCGCTCCTCGAAGGCCCCGGTCGCGGTGCCGAACGCCCCGGCGACGTCCGTGCGCCGGGCGACCTCGGCGACGATCGTCCGCCGTCCGGCCCGCGCCGCGACGAGCCCGAGCGCCGCCGCCACGGTCGTCTTGCCCACGCCCCCCTTGCCCGTGACCACGAGGAGGCGCCTGTCGAGGACCATCGGCCCCCGATGGTACGGGGGAGGAACGTCGGCCCCGAGGGCGAACATCGGCTGCGTGCCGGAGCCCCGCCCCCAGACGATCGCCTTCGCCAACCAGAAGGGCGGCGTGGCGAAGACGACGAGCACGCTCAACCTCGCCGTCGCGCTGGCCGAGCGCGGCTACCGCGTGCTCGGCGTGGACATGGACCCGCAGTCGAACCTCACGATGTCGCAGGGGGTCGATCCCGAGACGCTCGAGCGGTCGATGTACGACGTGCTCGCCCGCGGGCTGCCCATCCGCGAGGTCATCCAGGAGCGTGAGATTGCGGTGGCCTGCGCGTCCATCGACCTGGCCGGGGCCGAGCTCGCGATGTCGGCCATGATCGGGCGCGAGCGCGCGCTCGAGCGGGCGCTGCGCGCGGTGGCCGGCGACTTCGACTTCGTCTGCATCGACACCCCGCCGAGCCTCGGCCTGCTCACGGTCAACGCCCTGACCGCCGCCCACCGGGTGATCGTCCCCGTCCAGCTCGAGTACCTCTCCATGCGCGGGCTCGCCCAGCTGCAGGAGACGCTCGGGATGATCCGCGAGAACCTCAACCCCGACGTGCAGATCGAGGGGATCCTGCCGACGCTCGTCGACACCCGCACCCTGCACGCCCAGGAGGCGCTCACGCTCCTCGAGGAGAGCTTCGGCGACCGGGTCTTCGCCGCGCGCATCCGCAAGACGGTGCGCTTCGCGGAGGCGCCCGTCCGGGGGATGTCCGTGCTCAAGTACGATCCGGCGGGCCGGGCGGCGCAGTCGTACCGCGACCTCGCGGAGGAGGTGCTCTCAGATGGCAGGCGCTAGACGAGCGAGTATGCGGGAGGGTCCGCTGGCCGACCTGTTCCGCCGCACGGAGGAGGAGCCGCGGGACGAGGCGCCCGCGCCGTCGGCGGAGCCCGGGATTGGCGCGAAGCGCCTGCGCGGCGTGTTCGCCGACCTGCCCGAGGATGTGGTGGAGCCCGAGGCCCGGCCGGAGCGCCCGGCGCCGCCCGCGCCCACGGGCCGGCCCGTGCTGCGCGTCGTCGGCGTGGGCGGCGCGGGGGTCAACGCGCTCAACCGGATGATCGAGGCCGGGGTGCAGGGCGTGGAGTTCATCGCGGTCAACACCGACCTGCAGTCCCTGCGCGGCTCGACCGCGGACATCACCCTGCCGATCGGCGAGGAGCTGACCCGCGGGCTGGGCGCGGGGTCGGACCCCGACCTCGGCCGCCGGGCCGCCACGGAGGAGGTCGACCGGCTCAAGGCGCTGCTCAAGGGCTCGGACATGGTCTTCATCGCGGCCGGCGCGGGCGGGGGCACGGGGACGGGCGCGGCGCCCGTCGTGGCCCGGGTGGCCCGCGAGCTCGGCGCGCTGACCGTCGGGATCGTCACGAAGCCCTTCGGCTTCGAGGGCAGCCGCCGCAGCGACCAGGCGGAGCTCGGCGTCCAGGGGCTCAAGGACGCGGTCGACACCCTCATCGTGGTGCCGAACAACCGCCTGCTCAACGTGCTCGACCGCAGCACCTCGATGGTCGACGCCTTCCGGGTGGCCGACGACGTCCTGCGCCAGGGCGTGCAGGGCATCTCCGACCTCGTCACCCTGCCCGGGCTCATCAACCTCGACTTCGCCGACGTGCGGACGATCATGTCCGCGGCGGGCAACGCGCTGCTCGGCATCGGGATGGGCACGGGCGAGCGGCGGGCGATCGACGCGGCCGAGCAGGCCATCGCCTCGCCCCTGCTCGAGACGAGCATGGAGGGCGCCCGGAAGATCCTGCTCTCGATCACCGCGGGCGCCGACCTCTCCCTGTGGGAGGTCAACGAGGCGGCGAAGGCCGTCTCCGAGGCGGCGCACCCCGACGCGAACATCATCTTCGGGGCCACCGTCGACGAGGGGCTCGGCGACCAGGTCTGGGTCACGGTGGTCGCCACGGGCTTCGAGGAGGCGGGGGCGCGGTCGCGGGTCGGCCCGGCGCTCCGCGAGCCGGTCGGCGAGCCGCGCGTGGTGCGGCGGGAGCGGAGCGTCGCGAGCCTCGACGTCCCCGAGTTCCTTCCCCGCCGCTAGCCCGCCCGGCGGCAGCGGCGTCGTCGCGGCGGGCCACCCGGTCAGCGCGCGGG
>JALYMR010000280.1 GCA_030773615.1 Actinomycetota bacterium | reverse complement strand
CCTCGACCCAGGCGGCGTACCCCCAGCCCGCGGCGAGCGCCAGGGCGGCGGCGACGGCCAGCGGGAGGAGGCGACGGCGGCGCGGCACGTCGGGCAGTCTCGCGCGCGGGGCGCGCCGAGCGCGACGGTTCAGGCGGCCGCGGGCTCCGCGGGGTCGCCCGCGGGCGCCGTCTCCACGGACTCCTCGGTCTCCGGGGGCTTCGCGCCCTCCTTCGCCCACGGCTCGTCGAACTCGACGCGCCACTTGCCCTCGTCGGACTGCTGGAGCGCCAGGCGCGCGCGGAAGCTGCGCCCGCTGCGGCCCTTGAACCCCGTGACCGGCTTCTCCGTGCGGCCGCGGGCGATGAGCTCGCGGGCCACCGCGGGGGCGAGCTGCTTGCCCGCCTTCGCCTTCCAGATCACGAACCCGCAGCCGGGGTCCTCCCGCGACCAGCACGAGAAGCCCTTGCGGTTCTCCCTGATGTCGTGCCCGCACACCGGGCAGGGCCCGAGGTTCGCGCGGGGGATGCGCGCGTCCTTGAGCTTCGCGTCGAGCTCCGTGACCGTCTCGGACGCGAACCCCGCGATGTCGCCCATGAACCGGGCGCGCGAGCCCTCGCCCCGCTCGATCTGGGCCAGGCGCTTCTCCCAGTCGCCCGTGAGCCCCGGCGAGGTCAGCGGGTGGCCCTCGAGCAGGCGGATGACGCCGAGCCCCTTCTCCGTGGCCACGAGCGCCCGGCCCTCGCGCTCGATGTAGCCCACGTCGATGAGGCGCTCGATGATCGCCGCGCGGGTCGCGGGGGTGCCGATGCCCGAGTCCTTCATCGCCTCGCGCAGGCCCTCGTCTTCGACGAGGCGGCCGGCCGTCTCCATCGCACCGAGCAGCGAGGCGTCCGTGTAGCGCCGCGGCGGCTTCGTCACCTTCTCGTCCGCGTGGACGTCGTCCACGCGAACCCCCTCCCCGCGCTCGAGGCGGGGAAGCTGCTGCTCGCGGCCCTCGTCCTCGTCCGCGCCGCCCGTGTCGAGCCCCTCCTCCCCGTACACCCCGCGCCAGCCCGGGACGAGCAGCACCTTGCCGCGCGTGCGGAACACGTGGCCGGCCACCGTCGTCTCCACCCGCGTGTTCTCGAAGACCGCCTCGGGGTGGAAGACGGCGAGGAAGCGCCGGGCCACGAGGTCGTAGATCCGCCGGTCGTCGTCGCTGAGCTTCTCGAGGCGGTGCGAGGCGTTCGTGGGGATGATCGCGTGGTGGTCGGCGACGCGGGCGTCGTCGACGACGCGGCCCAGGGGCAGGAGGTCGAGCCCGGTGACGTAGCCCGCCGCCCTCGCGTACTCGCGATGCTCGCCCACGTGCCGAGCGGTGGGCTTGATCTCCGCGATCATGTCGCTGGTCAGGAAGCGCGAGCTCGTGCGCGGGTAGGTGAGCGCCTTGTGCTCCTCGTAGAGGCGCTGGGCGGCCGCGAGCGTCCGGCGCGCGGAGAAGCCGAAGCGGCTGTTGGCGTCGCGCTGCAGCGAGGTGAGGTCGTAGAGCAGCGGCGGACGGTCCTTGCGGGTCGTCTTGTCGAGCTTCGTGATCTCGCCCCGCCCGTCGCGGGCGGCCTCGACGACGGCGCCCGCCCCCTCCGCGGTGCTCAGCCTCGGGTTCGCCCCCGCGTGGAAGCGACCCTCGTAGCGCCGGTCGCCGTCGGCGGCGAAGGTGGCGTCGACGAGCCAGTAGGGCTCGGGGACGAAGGCCCTGATCTCCTCCTCGCGGCGGGCGAGGATGGCGAGCGTCGGGGTCTGCACGCGCCCCAGCGAGACCGCGCCGTCGAAGGAGGAGCGCAACCGGATCGTGGCCGCCCGGGTCGCGTTCATCCCCACGATCCAGTCGGCCTCCGAGCGCGAGCGCGCAGCGGCCTCGAGCTGGGCGAGGTCGGCGCCGGGACGCAGGGAGCCGAAGGCCTCCTCCATGGCCGCCTTCGTCATGGAGGACAGCCAGAGGCGCTCGACCGGCTTCTGCGCGCCCGCCCTCTCCCCCTCGCCGCCCCCGCCGAGGGCCTTCTCGTAGAGGTAGGCGAAGATGAGCTCGCCCTCGCGCCCGGCGTCGCAGGCGTTCACGACCCGGTCGACGTCCGCGCGCCGCAGGAGGCGCGTGACGACGCTCATCTGCTTCTTCGAGCGCTCGTCGCGCACGACGAGCTTGAAGCGGTCGGGGACGATCGGCAGATCGGCCATGCGCCACTTCTTGAAGCGCGTGTCGTACTCCTCGGGCTCCGCGAGCTGCACGAGGTGGCCGACGGCCCAGGTCACGACGTGCTCGGGACCCTCGAGGTAGCCCTCGTGCTTCTCGAAGGGGCCCGGCAGGACCCGCGTGATGTCCCGCCCGACGGACGGCTTCTCGGCGATGACGAGCGTCTTGCCCACGTCGCGAGCGTAGCGACGGGCCCGGCGGAGGAGGACGAGCCGACGTGCGTCCGGCGAAGCTTGCATGATGCGCGCGTGCTCGAGGCCGTCCTCCTGGACCGGGACGGGACGCTCGTCGTCGACGTCCCCTACAACGGCGACCCCGCTCGGGTCGTGCCGATGCCCGGCGCGCGCGAGGCGCTCGCGCGCCTGCGCGCGGCGGGGCTGCCCCTGGCCGTCGTCTCGAACCAGAGCGGGGTCGCCCGGGGACTGCTCTCGGAGGGCGACGTGGCCGCGGTGAACCAGCGCGTGGAGGAGCTCCTGGGCCCGCTCGGGCCCATGCTCGTCTGCCCCCACGGTCCCCACGACGGGTGCGCGTGCCGCAAGCCGCGCCCCGGCCTCGTGCTGCGCGCGGCCGAGCGCCTGGGCGTCGCCCCCGACCGCTGCGCGGTCGTGGGCGACATCGGTGCGGACG
>JALYMR010000279.1 GCA_030773615.1 Actinomycetota bacterium | reverse complement strand
CGGGCGACCGGCGCGCTCAGCCCGGTGACGGTCAGCGGCCCAGCGAGGGACCGGGCTCGCGCCGTGAGCGCCCGGGCCCGGCGGGCGCGCGGCGCGACCACGGGCTCGCCGAGGATGGCCTCGATGGGCGTGGCCAGCGCGACCTTGCCGCCGTACTCGCCGATCGACTCCGAGATGGCGCCCACGTTGCGCCGGGTGCCCTGGGCGTCGGGGCAGAGGATGGGCGATCCGGAGAAGCCGGGCCCGAGCCCCGTCTCGTCGACCGCCGGTCCCGACGCCCGGAAGAGGATCCGCGGGGCGCCGAGGGCGGGGTCGCCGTCGACGACGTCGAGCACCTCGACGTCGAAGGCCGAGATCGTCGTCCCGCGCACGACGGAGTAGCCCGTGCAGGCCATCCCCGCGCGCACCTCCTCGAGCGGCATGATGGGCTCGCGCGCCGAGGCGGAGGCGGGCAGGGCGAGCAGGGCGGCGGCAACCGCGAGCAGGACGCGCATGCGCACCATCGGCGCGCCCGGCCCGGCCCCGCGCGCCACCCTCCTGCGCCGGACGTCCGTCCGAGCTGGGGAGCAGGGAATCGAACCCCGATCTCTCGCTCCAAAGGCGAGCGTCTTGCCGTTAGACGACTCCCCAGCGAAGGGCGAAGCGTACGGGCGGGCCCCGTCCTACGCTCTGCCCATGCCCCCCTTGACCGCCGTCGTCCTCGCCGCCGGCCACGGCACCCGGATGCGTTCGAAGGTGCCGAAGATGCTCCACGACCTGTGCGGCAGGCCGCTTGCGCTGTGGCCCGTCCACGCCGCGCGCGAGGCGGGGGCGCGGGTCGTGGTCGTGGGCGGGCCCGACCGGGCCCTCGAGCCGCACCTGCCCGAGGGCGTCCTGCTCGCCGTCCAGGCCATCGCCGACGGCACCGGGGGCGCCGCGCGGGCCGCGAGCCAGCACCTCGATCCCGAGGGCACGGTGCTCGTCATCAACGGCGACGCCCCGCTCGTCGAGGCCGCCACCCTGCGCGCGCTCGTCGAGGCGCACGCCGCCGCGGGCGCGGCGGCGACGCTGACCACCACGGAGCTCGACGAGCCGGGGGCGTACGGGCGGGTCGTGCGCGACGAGGGCGGCGGGGTCGCCCGCGTCGCCGAGGCCAAGGGCGCCGGGGACGCCACGCCGGAGGAGCTCGCCATCCGCGAGGTCAACGCGGGCGTCTACGCCTTCGCCGCCGGGCCGCTCCTCGACGCCCTCGCCGCGCTGCGGCCCGACAACGCGCAGGGGGAGCTCTACCTCCCTGACGTCGTGCCCGCCCTGCGCGCGGCCGGGCACGCCGTCGCCTCGCACCGCGTCGCCGACCCCACCGTCCTGCTCGGGGTCAACGACCGGGTGGAGCTCGCCGCCGTCCGCGCCCGCGCCCAGGCCCGCATCGTCGAGCGCCACCAGCGCGCGGGGGTGACGTTCACCGATCCCCTCGGGGTGGTCGTCGACGTCGACGTGCAGCTCGGCGCGGACACCGTCGTCGAGCCCTCGACCGTCCTGCGCGGGCGCACGAGCACGGGGGAGGACTGCCGGCTGGGCCCCGGCGCCACCCTGCTCGACGCCCGCCTGGGCGACGGCGTCACCGTGCTCCACGCGTACCTCGCCGACTGCGAGCTGCACGACGGCGTGCTCGTGGGTCCCTTCGCCTACCTGCGCCCGGGGACGCTGGTCCGCGAGGGCGCGAAGGTCGGGACCTTCGTCGAGATGAAGAACTCGGACATCGGGGCGGGCACGAAGGTGCCCCACCTGTCCTACATCGGCGACGCGGACGTGGGGCCGGGCACGAACATCGGCGCGGGCAACGTCACCGCGAACTACGACGGACAGCGCAAGCACCGCACCCGGATCGGCGCCGGGGTGAAGACGAGCGTCGACACCACCTTCGTCGCCCCGGTCGAGGTCGGCGACGGCGCGTGGACCGCGGCGGGCTCCGTCATCACGCAGGACGTCCCCGGCGGCGCGCTCGCGGTGGCCCGCGCTCGGCAGCGCAACGTGGAGGACTACGGCGAGCGCCGCCGTCAGCGCGAGAGCGGCTGACGCTCCGTCGCGGCCGCTCCCTACACTTGCGCGCAGGACGGCATGAGCACGGTCCAGACGCACCCGCAGCCGTCCACGAGCCTCGACATCGGCTACGACAAGCGGCTCATGCTCTTCTCCGGGCGCGCGAACCGCGAGCTCGCGGGCAAGATCGCGGCCAATCTCGGTGTCGAGCTCGGGCCGGTCACGCTCAAGACGTTCTCCAACGGCGAGGTGTACTGCCGCTACGAGGAGTCGATCCGCGGCGCCGACGTGTACCTCGTGCAGCCCACCTGCGGCAACCCGGCGGCGGGGGTCACGGCCAACGACGCGCTCATGGAGCTGCTCGTGATGATCGACGCCGCCGTCGGCGCGTCGGCCCACCGCGTCATCGCCGTGACGCCCTGGTACGGCTACTCCCGGCAGGACAAGAAGTCCGCGCCCCGGGAGCCCATCAGCGCCCGCCTCGTCGCCCGCATGCTCGAGGCGGCGGGGGCGGACCGGGTGCTCACGATGGACCTCCACGCCGGGCAGGTGCAGGGCTTCTTCCAGATCCCGGTCGACCACATGACCGCGCTGTTCATGCTCACCCGGTACTTCGCGGACCTCAACCTGAGCGACCTCGTCGTCGTCGCCCCCGACGTCGGCCGCGCGAAGCTCAACCAGAAGTTCGCCGAGAAGCTCGGGGCCGAGCTCGCGATCCTCACGAAGGAGCGCCCGGCCCAGCAGGTCGCGGAGATCGGCTACGTCATCGGTGAGGTCCGCGACAAGACCGCGATCATCGTCGACGACATCATCGACACCGCGGGCACGCTCTCCGCGGCGGGGCAGACGGTGATGGGCGCGGGGGCCAAGCGCGTGTTCGCCGCCGCGACCCATGCGGTCCTCAGCGGCGACGCGTACCGCAACCTGGCCGCGAGCTCGTTCGAGGAGATCGTGGTCACCGACACGATCCCCCTGCACCCCGACGCGCCGGACACCATCCGCGTGCTGTCCTGCGCGGACCTGCTCACGGACTCGATCCGCCGGATCTTCAACGACGATTCCGTCGCCGAGGTCTTCGGCGGCGAGAACCAGCTGTTCTAGACCGTCCCCGGGTGACGGCCCCCGCCCGCACGCGCGTCGGCAACGCGCTGACCGACGCCGGCCTGCTGCGCCGCCCCGGCCTGCGCACCGAGGAGGAGAACCG
>JALYMR010000278.1 GCA_030773615.1 Actinomycetota bacterium | reverse complement strand
GCGTTCGTGGCTCACCCGGTGGCGCTGGTCCTCGAGGCGCTCGCGCTCATCCGCGAGGGGCTCACGCTCGACACGGTCGCCGGACGGCTCGGGGTTGCCCGAGGCCACCCTGCTCACCTCGAACGAGGACGCCTGCCAGCAGCTGCGCGACGAGCGCTCGACGGCGCCTTTCTGCCCCCGGCTGCGGTGAGCCGCACGAGCCCGTGCACGTCGACCCGCCCGCGTACGCGTCCCTGCTCGGCGTCGAGCTCGGGGACGGGTGCCTGTCGCGGCAGCCCCGCACTTGGCTCCTGCGCGTCAGGCTGGACAACGACCATCCGGGGGTCATCGCGGAGGCCAGGCGGACGACCGCCGCGGTCTCGCCGACCGGGCGTGCCAGCGCGTGCCGCTCACCGCGAAGCTACCACTCGCTCGTCTGGAGCGATGAGGGCCCGAGCGCACGGACGCCACGCTTGCTACCCCCCCACCCGCAGCAGCCGCTCCAGCGCTCCCACCGTCACCTCGGTCATCCGCCGCAGCGTCGTCCGGTCCACGTTGTCCAGCCCATCGCAGGCCCGGTGGTAGCAGGGGTCGGCCGGACGGCCGGCGCGGCCGCCGAAGCGGCGCTCCTCGCGCTCGCTCTTGGGCTCGCTCGCGCCCGTGAACAGGCCGGCCACCGGAACGCCGGCCCGGTCGAAGGGGACATGGTCAGAGGCGCCGGCGAGGTCGTCGCCGTCCTGCGCGGGCACGCCCTGGCGTCGCAGCTCCTCGCGCACGACGCGGGCCACCTCGTCGTCGCCGTAGAGCTCGTGGACGGCGTTGGGCGAGGCGACCATGTCGAGGTTGAGGTAGGCCGCGAGCCGGCGGCGCTCGGAGCGGGGCAGGCTCTCGACGTAGCGCCGCGAGCCGAGGAGGCCGAGCTCCTCGGCCCCCCAGAAGCCGAGCCGCACCGCGCGCGGACGCTCTGCCGCGGGAACTCGCGCGAGCTGCTCGGCCGCGGCGAGGAGCGCGACGACGCCGCTTGCGTTGTCGTTCATCCCCGGCCCGGCCGGCACGGAGTCGATGTGCCCGCCCGCCATGACCACCCGCTCGGCCCCTTGGTCGCCGTGCTCGGCGAGCACGTTATGGGTGACCCGGCGCTCGGACGCGGTCGTGACTCCCAGGCGGACCCGGACGCCCTCGCGGCGGGCGAGGGCGCGGGCGACCTCGGCGTCGAGCATGAGCGCGGCGATGCGCACGCCGGGCGACCCGAGCGAGCCGTCGATCGGCTCCCGGCGCCCGGGCAGCCCGTCGTTGGCGATGAGCACCGCGGCGGCCCCCGCCCGCTGCGCGAGGAGCGCCTTGCGCCGGAACGGGCACACGCCGCGCTGGACGAGGGCGATCTCGCCCCGGCGCAGGGTGCGGAAGTCGCCCGGGCGGCAGCCCGAGTCGTTGCCCGCGCCGATGGTGACCTCGATGGGCCGCACGCGAGCCGTCACCCGCGCCGAGCCCGAGTAGAGAAGCACCCGGAAGTCCTCGCGGGGCTGCAGCGCGGGTCGCCGGCGGCCCAGGACGGCAGCGCGCGGGCGGCCCCGCACCTCGAAGAAGGGGAAGCGCACGCGCTGCAGCGCGACGCGGAACCCGAGCGCGCGAAGCCGATCGCGGACGTAGGCGACGGACGCCTCGCCCCCCGGCGTGCCCGCCGCGCGGTTGCCCCCGTGCCGGCGGGCGATCGCGGCCAGGGCGGCGAGGTCGGCGTCGAGCGTGTCCGTCAGGGGACGCTCGGGCGGCGGGGAGGGAGACTGCGCCGGCCCCTGCCGCGGCGTCGCGACCGCGCCCGAGCGTCCGTCGTCGCCGGTCGTCACCAGGGCGACGCCGACGGCCAGCCCGACCAGCGCGGCGACGAGCAGGGCGAGCGTGCGCATGCGGGCGAGGATCGCATCCCGGGTGCCCCTCGCGCCCCGCTCGCCGGTGGCGCTGCTGGTGCCTCCGTGGCCGAGCCGAGCCTCGTCTTCGTCGGCAAGCGAGGCGGGCACCTCGACGCGAACCGCGTTCGCGCGCGCTTCTACGCGGTGCAGGCCGAAGTCGGGGATCGCGCCCCGACGACCCTGCACCAGCTTCGACACACCTTCGCGACCGTCCTCGCCTCGCACGGCGTCCCGCTGCGCACGATCCAGGGCTGGTGCGGGCCGAGGACTACTCCACGACGGAGCGCTACGCGCACGTCATGCCGCGCCACGAAGACACGGCGCTTGTCTCCGCGACGTTCACACCCATGCCAGCGGCGAGGATCCGCGCGAAGACGGACGTCGACTCGTGACCGCGGCGCTCGCCGGCCTGCGCCCCGTGCCGGGGTAGCCGACCGTTCTTCTGCGCCGAGACGCCCCGCAGGCCGGTCGCTCACCGGTCCGCTGTTGAGGCTGGCGCCGCCCTCGAGCGGGCGGTCAGGAGTTGAAGGCTGGAGGCTCGAATGACCAGCCCGCTTCGACCGAGCGACGGCAGCGATGCTGGTCGTCACCAGCGGCGACGAAGAGGGCGGTGGCGATGGTCGGGGCGTGGGCGGCGACGGCGTGCGCTGGCAGCACGCCGGTCAGCGCGAGCATGATCAGGCCGTGCCCGGTGGCCCAGAACTGAGTGGCCAGCGCTTCGGGGTCGCACTGGGGCGAGAAGCGGCCGGACTGACGCGCGCGAGCCGCGCACTCGACGAGCTCGCCGAACGATGCTCCGGCCGCCTCCGGATCCTCGAGCTCCGCCTCGGTGTCGAACATCGTCCGGTACAGGTGCGGGGCGGCGAATGCGTTCGTGGCGTAGGCCGCGCCCAGCGCCGCCAGGTCGCGCACCGGGTCACCGGTGCGCTCCACGAGGGCGAGGCGCCCGGCAAGCCGGGTGAAGCCCTCTTGGCGCACCGCGCGCCACAGGCCTGGCATCCCCCCGAAGTGGGTGTAGACCGCCATCGTCGAAGCGCCTGTGCCCGCGACGAGCGCGCGCAGCGTGTCCTACAACCGAGAGCGCGGTCGACCAGAGCGTCGACAGTGCCGAGGAGGCTGCCGTGCCTGTCGAGCTCCTGAATCCCGACGGCCTGCCCAAGCCCGAGGTCTACCGGCAGGTGCCGGTGGCGTCCGGGTCGCGTCTGGTGTTCCTCGCCGGCCAGGTCGCGCGAGACGCGGACGGTCGAGCCGTCGGCGCCGGGGACCTCGCCGCGCAGACCGAGCAGGCCTACCTCAACGTGGCGACCGCCCTCGCCGCCGTCGGTGGCAGCTTCGACGACGTCGCGAAGATCACGCTCTACGTCACGGACTGGAGCAACGCAAGCTGCCCGCCCTCGGCGCAGGCGTCGCCCGCGCCGCAGCGAGCTCGACGCCGACCTCACCAAGCCGGTGACGCTGCTCCCCGTTGCGGCGCTCGGCGAGCCCGACCTGCTGATCGAGGTGGACGCCACCGCGGTCCTGCCGCAGCGGTCGGCGAGACGTCGTCCCGCAAGCCGAACCCTGATGGCGTTCCTCCTGCAACCCCCGCGGGTCGGCTCAGGCCGTATGCGTAGGACGAGGTCGTGGTGTTGTGCGCCGGTCACGTGGGGCTGTCCGACACCTCCGAGCGTGGCCTTGTCCCTACACGAGTTGCCGCGTCCGGCGCCCGAACCTGTTGGCCGCGCTCGAAGCGAGCCCGGGTCCCACGACAGGGCCCTCGCCGGGCGACGCCCGGTTCGCTCGCGCGCTGGTGCTGCCAGCACGACCGCGCGAGCAGCCCTGATCCTGCGCGTCCGCCGCTTGCGCCAGGGAGCGCGAGGTCGTCTGCGGCTTCGCGCCCTGCCTGGGCCCAACCGACGCAGTGCCAGCACGTCCGAAGCTGGCTGCGCCGGGGGTTGGTAGACGCGGCTGGCAGACGGGCGTGCGGCCTGAGCGGCATGATGACCGGGACAATCGATCAGTGCGGGCGGGGGGACTCGAACCCCCAAGCCTTGCGGCACCGGCACCTAAAGCCGGCGTGTCTGCCAGTTCCACCACGCCCGCCGCCCCCCGATGCTACGGGCGCGCCGCACGAGGGCGCCGGCGAG
>JALYMR010000277.1 GCA_030773615.1 Actinomycetota bacterium | reverse complement strand
CGTCGAGGCGGCGCTTGCGGGTGCCAACGCGAGCGGCGACGCGGACACGCCGCTCGGGGCTCGGCACCCCGGCGACGCGGGTGCGCACGGTGCCCGAGCGCGACAGCCGCAGCGCCAGGCGATAGCGCCCGTCGGACCCGGCGAGCGCACTCGCGACGGGCGCGAAGCCCGTCTCGCCCGCGGGGCGCAGCTCGAGGGTGACGAGCGCGGCGGGGGCCCGGCCGGTGACGACGAGCCGTTCGCCGTAGCCCAGACTGGCGTCGCCGACACGGGCGGTCGGCGCGGGCTCCTGGGCCGGCGCCGCCGCGGGCGCGGCCAGGGCGGCCGGCAGCGCGCCGACCGCGGCGAGGTGGTGCAGCTTCACGAGGGAACGTCCCTTCGGTCGTGCTCTGACGCCTACGGGGTGAGCTGACGGGCTCGCGCCGCACGCAGCGCTACACCAGAGAGGCCTGGCGATTCGCCCCGACCGCCCGCAGGGCGGCAGGTGGTTCCCCCGCTCGGCCACGCTCGTCGCGGCCGACTCGGCGAGCGCCGACGCTAGCGCCTCGGTCTGTGGGCGCCGTCACACCAGGGCCACGTGCGGGGTGCCCGCCACGAGGTGCGCGGCGAACACCGCGTAGAGCCCCGGCCAGCGCTCCGGTCCGCCGGGCGGCGCCCCGTCCTGGGCCTCCTGAGCGCGGGCGGCGAGCCCGTCGACGCAGGCGAGGACGGGGTCGCCGTGCGGGGACTGGCAGGCCAGCCGGGCGAGCGCGAGCGCCTCGGCGGGGTCGCCGCCCCGGAGGGTCGCCTGCGCGGCCGCGGTGAGGTGCGCGACGGCCCGGTCGAGGTCGAGCCGGCGCGGCTCGTCGCGCGGCGGGCCGGGCGGCGGGCCGAGCTCGAGGGGAGGCTCGCCGGCGAGCAGGCGCTCGAGCTGGCCACCCACGATCGCCGCGAGCACGTCGCCCTCCAGGCCGACCTCGAGCGCGCAGCGCAGGCACAGCAGGCCGGCCATCACCCCGCTGCCGTAGGGCAGGTCGCTCGCGTAGAGGATGCGCGCGGGCGGGACGTGGGCGAAGAGCTGCAGGAGGTCCCACACCTGCCACCACGAGGTGTCGAACAGCAGGTTCGGCAGCTCGCGGGCCGGCTCGACGAGCCAACCGAGGTCGCTGATGCCCGCGTGGGCGAGCACGAGGCGCAGGTCCGGATGCCGGCGCGCGAGCGCGACGGCGGCCTCCCCCAGGTTCGGGATCCCGCGGCCGGCGTGGACGAGCAGGATCCCGCGCTCGGCGGCCACGAGGGCGGCGACCTCGTCGACGACGGGGTGCGGCAGCCCGAATGCGTCGCTGCGGGGGTGCAGCTTCAGCCCGCGCGCGCCGGCCCGCAGGCACCGCCGCGCCTCCGCGATGGCCCGCGGCGCGTTGGGGTCGATCCGCCCCAGCCAGGCCAGGCGGCCCCCGGAGGCCTCCGCGTCGAGGCGCACCCGGTCGTTGGCCGGCGGGTAGCCCGCGGGCTCCTGCATCGGGAAGACGAGGGCGCGCCGGTGGCCGGCGCGGTCAAGCGCGGCGAGCAGCTCGCCCGCGGTGCCGGTGAAGCCGTCCGGGTCGTCCTGGCCCACATGGGTGTGCGCGTCCGACCAGGTCGCCCCGGCGGGCAGGGCGCGGCGCGCCGCCTCGTAGAGCGGACGGACGACGTCGTCGTGGGGCTCGCCGGGCACCGCCACGACAAGCGACGCTAGCCCCGGCGAACGCGGCGGCGCGCTACGCCGCCGTGGCGAGCTCGCCGTCGAGCTCCGTGCGCAGCTTGGCCAGGCCGAGGCGGATGCGACTCTTCGCCGTGCCCAGGGGCACGTCGACGCGGCGGGCGATCTCGTCGGCGGTGAGCCCGCCCCAGTAGGCGAGCACGAGCGCCTCGCGCTGCGGCGCGGGCAGCTCGCGCAGCGCGTCGCGCACCGCGCGCCGGTCTCCCTCGCGCTCCACGACGCCCCGGGGCTCGTCGACCCGCGGGGGCTCCTGCTCCACGGCCACCTTGAGCCGGTCGCCCGCGCGCCCCGCGGCCTGGCCCTCGCGCCACAGGTCGAGGGCGCGGGAGCGGGCCATGAGCCGCAGGTAGCTGCCCAGCTCGCCCCGTCGCTCGTCGAACTTCCCAGGGTTACGCCACACGCGGGCGAACACGTCCTGCACGACGTCCTCGGCCTGCGCGGCGCTCTGGCACACCCGGTACGCGGCGCGGTACACGCCGCGGTGGTGCTCGTCGTACATGCGGTGGAACGTGCCGGGGTCCGAGAGGTCCATGCGAGATCCTTCAGAAGGGAACGACCGACATTGTACACCTTGTTGAATCTAGACAAACGCTGTGTTGAAGGTTGGCAGGCGTGAAGCGGTTCGCGCCCGTGCTCATCGCGCTCCTCGTCGTCGTCGCGGGCACGCTCGGCGTCGCCGCCCTGCTCGCCGCCCGCGACGAGGCCACGGTGTCCGCCCCGCCGCCGGCGCCGGGGGAGCCCCTGCCGCCCGACGCGCCCCGGGCGCGGGTGGAGCGGGGGCTGCCCGCGGGCAACGTCGTCCTCCTGCACCGCGAGCCGGGCTCGCGCCCGGCGCTGCGCGCCCTCGCGGCGGACCTGGCCGGACCCCCGAGCCGGGCCCTCGTCGAGGCCGGTCAGGCCGTCCTGGTCGCGCGTGCCCCAGTCGCCGGCGTGGAGGCGCGGGCCGGCAGCCGCAGGCTCGTGGTCGCCGGGCCGCAGGACCCGCGCCTGCGCGCGTTCGTCGCCTTCTGGCTGGGCCGGCGCGCGGAGTAGCCTCGCGGGGTGGCCGCGCTGCGCCTCGCCCTCGCCCAGATCAACGCCGTGGTCGGCGACCTGACGGGCAACGCCGAGCGGGTGCGCGACGCGGTGCGACAGGCGCGCGAGGCGGACGCGCAGCTCGTCGTCCTGCCCGAGTGCGCGATCACGGGCTACCCGCCCGAGGACCTCCTGCTCAAAGAGGGCTTCCTGCGCGACGCGCGGGCCGCGCTCGAGGCCGTCGCCGCCGAGGTCAAGGGCATCGTGGCCGTGGTCGGCTGCCCCGAGCGCTCCGAGGACGTGTTCAACAGCGCGGCCGTGCTCGCCGACGGCGCGGTGCGCGCGCAGTACCGCAAGGTGCACCTGCCGAACTACGGCGTCTTCGACGAGCTGCGCTACTTCCAGGCCGGCCTGGGCGGCGCGCTCGTGGAGGTCGACGGGGTCCGCGTCGGCCTGACGGTGTGCGAGGATGTGTGGACCCCCGGGCCGCCGCTGTCCGACGAGGCGCTCGCCGGGGCGGCGGTGGTCGTGAACCTCTCCGCCTCGCCGTACCACCTGGGCAAGGGCGCCCAGCGCGAGCGCATGCTCGCGCAGCGCGCCCGGGACAACCTGGTCGCTGTCGCCTACTGCGGCCTCGTCGGTGGCCAGGACGAGCTCATCTTCGACGGGCACTCGGTGGTCGTCGACCCCGACGGCGTCGTCGTCGCCCGCGCGCCCCAGTTCGCCGAGGCGCTGCTCGTCGTCGACGTCGACGCGGGCGCCGCCGCCGCGGCCCGGCTGCGCGACACCCGCC
>JALYMR010000276.1 GCA_030773615.1 Actinomycetota bacterium | reverse complement strand
GGCGAGGGTCTCGTGGCCGAGGTAGCGCCGCCCCATCGCGGTCCACTCCGGCCCGAGCTGGGGGACGGTCGAGGAGACGATGGAGGCGTCGAGGTCGGCGAACCCGAACCCGCGCAGCTCGAGCAGGCTGGCGACCACCGCGCCGAGCTCGTCCGCCGTGGACTCGCGCACGGTGGCGAAGCGCCAGTGCTCCACCAGGCGCTCGCCGTCGAACGTGCCGAAGTGCGTCTGGGTGTTGCCGACGTCGACGACGAGGAGCACGGCCGGCAGCGTAAGCCCCGGGCGCCGGCGGCTAGCCCGTGCGCAGCGGCGGGCCGGCCCGCCGCACCCCCTCCTCGACGGGCAGGGCGGCGAGCGCGTCGGCCAGGCGGGTGCCGTCGGGCAGCGCCAGGTCGAGGTCGAGCTCGAGCAGCGGCACGAGCACGAAGCGCCGGGAGGTGACCTCCTCGTGGGGCAGGCGCAGCCGGGGGGAGGCGTGGGTCACGCCGTCGAGCAGGAGCACGTCGACGTCGATCGGGCGCGGGCCGTGGCGCGGGCCACCGGGTTGGCGTCCCACGTCGGCCTCCACCCCCTTGCAGGCGTCGAGCAGCGCCTCGGGCCCGTGCGCGGTGCGCACCCGCAGGCACGCGTTGAGGAAGGTGGGCTGGTCAAGGACCTCGCCGACCGGGTCGGTGTCGTACGTCGACGAGCTCCTCACCGGGACGACGCCGCGGGCGGGCAGCGCGTCGACCGCGGCCTGCAGCTGCCCCCGGCGGTCCCCGACGTTCGAGCCCAGGCCGAGGTAGCCCTCGCGCTCTACGCCTACTCCTCGTCGTCGGCGTCGAGCTCGCGCCAGACCTCGACGGAGACCTCGTCGACGGGGAGCGGGATCGGCGGCTCGGGCTTCGCCGCCTTCACGGAGACGGCCTGGGCGCCGAAGTCGGCCAGGAGGCGGTCGGCGATCGCCGTGCACAGCCGCTCCAGCGTGCGGTAGGAGCGCTGCTGGGCGACGAGCGCCACGAGCTGGCACACCTCGCCGTAGTTGATCGTGTCCTCCACCCGGTCGGTGACCGTGGCGTCGGCCTCCCCCGCCTCGAGGCGGATGTCGAGCACGAGCCGCTGGCCGATCTCGCGCTCGGCGGCGCTCACCCCGTGGTGGGTGTAGAGGGACAGTCCGCTGATCTCGATGGTGACGACCGTCTCCGGCGGCTCGTCGTCGTAGTCCGCGTCCTCGTCGGGCTCTAGCTCGTCGCCGTCGTCGTCGCCGGGGCCCATCGCCCGCGCAACGTAGCAGCCGCCACCCGCAGCGCATCGGCCACGGGAGCGACGTCGTGGACGCGGAAGACGGCGGCCCCGCGGGCCAGCGCGAGGACGTTCGTGGCGATCGTGCCGGGCAGCCGCCCCTCGGGCTCGCGGCCGGTGATCCGTCCCAGGAAGGCCTTGCGCGAGGTCCCCACCACGACCGGGCGGTCGAGCGCGACGAGCTCGTCGAGGCGGCGCAGGAGCTCGAGGTTGTGCTCGACGGTCTTGCCGAACCCGATGCCGGGGTCGACCCAGATCCGGTCGTCGGCCACGCCGGCGGCCACCGCGACGGCGACGCGCTCCTCGAGGAACGCGCGCACGTCGTCCACGACGTCGTCGTAGCGCGGGTCGTCCTGCATCGTCCGGGGCTCGCCGCGCATGTGCATGAGGCACAGCCGGGCCCCGCGCTCGGCCACGAGCTCGGCCAGCGCCGGGTCGCCGCGCAGCGCGGTCACGTCGTTGACGATCGTGGCCCCGGCGTCGAGCGCGCCCCGGGCCACCGCCGCGCGCGTCGTGTCGACGGAGACCTCGGCGCCCGTGCCGGCGAGGCCCTCCACGACGGGCACGATGCGGCGCAGCTGCTCGGCCTCGGCCACGGGCTCGGCGCCCGGGCGGGTCGACTCGCCGCCCACGTCGAGGATCCCCGCCCCCTCGCCGGCCAGCCGCCGGCCGTGGGCGATCGCGGCGCGGGCGTCGAGGAAGCGCCCCCCGTCCGAGAAGGAGTCGGGGGTGACGTTGACCACCCCCATGACCACCGGGTCGGAGAGCGTCGGGCTCACCCCGTGCCCGGATGCTGGGCCAGGGCGGCGCGGTACAGATCGCCCGGGCTTGCGATGAAGGGCTGCCCGCTCTCGCGCAGGCGCCGCAGGTCGATGAGCAGCTCCTCGCGGTCGCGCGACGACAGTCCGTCGGTCGGGTCGCCGTCGTCCTGCTGCTCGAGGAAGCCGAGCAGCCCGTCCCAGTCGCTGAACTCGCCGGCCCGGAGGATCCGGGTGAGGTCGGACACCGCGTAGTTGGCCATGGGCCTCCTGCTCCCCGGGGCTCGCCGGCGGCGAACCCGCCGACCGGGTCCGGGCGCGTCCCCTAGAGCGTCGGGCGCTCGGGGTCGTGCCCCCGCGCCTCCACGCCGCCGCCGGCGAGCCCCGGGGAGCAGGAGGCCCATGGCCAACTACGC
>JALYMR010000275.1 GCA_030773615.1 Actinomycetota bacterium | reverse complement strand
GACCTGCGCCCGGGCCTCGGCGTGGTGCCCCGCGTGGCGGTGGCCGCCGTCCTCGGCGCGCTGCCCGCGCTCCTGCTGCCAGGGGCCCCCGTCGTCCTCACGGCGGCGGCGGGCGTCGCCCTCTTCGCGCTCGCCGCGCTGGCCACCCGGGCCGTGCCCGACGAGGTCGTGGTCGAGGCGCGGCGCCTCCTTCGCCGCTAACTTCCCCGCCGCCATGGCCGGGGACGCCACGACGAGGCGCGGGGAGATCGCGGCGCAGCTGCGCACGCTCGTCGACGAGTTCTTCGCGCTCGAGCCCCCGGCGGAGGACCCGCTGGCCTGCCCGCTCTCCGTCCCGCTCTACGGCGGGCGCGAGGTGGCCGACGCGCTCGACGTCCTGCTCTCCCAGGACGTGACCATGGGCGCGCGGGTCCGCGCCTTCGAGCGCCAGTTCGCCGACTTCATCGGCACCCGCCACGCCGTCATGGTCAACAGCGGCTCGTCGGCGAACCTGCTCGCGATCTCCGTCCTGTCGGCCAACGTCGTGCCGAACGGGCTGCTGCCCGGCGACGAGGTCATCGTGCCCGCGGTCACCTGGTCGACCACGATCTCGCCGATCATCCAGAACGGCTACGTGCCGGTGTTCGTCGACATCGACCCGCAGACGCTCAACCTGCGGCCCGAGGACCTCGAGAGGGCGATCACGTCGCGCACCCGCGCGATCTGGGTCGTGCACCTGCTCGGCAACCCCGTGGCCATGGACGCGGTCATGGCCTTCGCGCGCGAGCGCGACCTGTGGGTGCTCGAGGACACCTGCGAGTCGCTGGGCAGCACGATCGGCGGGCGCAGCGCGGGGGCCATCGGCAACGTGGGGACGTTCTCGTTCTACTTCTCGCACCACATCACGACGATCGAGGGCGGGATGCTCGTCACCGAGGACGACCTCCTGGCCGACCTCGCGCGCTCCATGCGCGCCCACGGGTGGACGCGGGACATGAGCAACCGCGCCGAGCTCGAGTCGGCCAGCCCGTGGATCGACCCCCGCTTCCTCTTCGTCCACCTGGGCTACAACCTGCGCCCCATGGAGCTCCAGGCGGCCTTCGGCGCCGTGCAGCTCGAGCGCCTCGACGAGTTCAACGAGGCCCGGCGGCACAACGCGACGTGGCTGCTGGCCGAGCTCGCCGACCTCTCGGATCATCTCGACTTCGTCGCCGAGCAGGAGGGCGGGCGCTCGACCTGGTTCGGCTTCACGGTGCTCACCCGCGACGCGGAGACGCGCTGGGCGCTCAAGGCGCACCTCGAGGAGCGCGGGATCGAGACGCGGGCGATCGTGGCCGGCAACCTCGCCGTGCAGCCCGCGTTCCGCGACAGCGCGCACCGCACGGTGGGCAGCCTGGCCAACAGCACCGCCATCACCCAGCGCGGGCTGTTCATCGGCAACCACCCGAACCTCGACGAGCGGAGGCTGCGGCACATCACCGACGCCTTCCACGGGTTCTTCGCCGGGCGGTAGCGCCTTCCGGCCGCAACCTCCTCGGCCTCCTGGAGGGTCGCGGCGTGCAGCGGCTGGGCGCGCAAGGGGTTGAGGCTGAACTGTTCCCGCGCCGGGCCGATAAAGGGCCTATGAGGTCGTGCGGGAGGAACGTCTGGTGGGACTTGGGCTGCGCGTAGCCGGGAGGTGGCGCGAGGGCTGGTTTGGCTTGCGCCTGCTCGTCACGCTGGCGGTCAGCCTCGTGCTCGTGTCCGCGGTGGCGGCCCCCCTTCTGGAGGCGGGCCTGTACCAGAACGCGCGCGACGAGGGGCTCCGGTTGGTGCAAGCGGATGCTCGGGGTCTCGCGCAGGTGGCCCGCGATGTCGAGGGGGGCGAGGACGCTCTCGGCGAGGCCAAGCAGCTGCTGCGTATCATCGCCGAGCGTCAGTACGTGGTTGATGTCCGTTTGATCGACGCCGATCGCCGAACGGTTGCCTCTCCGAAAGACTCCGAGCTGGGCGAGATCGAGACCGAGCGCAGCGTGGACGAGGCGCTGCGGTTCGGCCGGAGCTTCGCTGGCTCGGAGGAGGAGGCAGGGGATCGGACCGGCGACCTGCAGTACGTGACGCCGGTCGACCTGCCCTCCGGTCGCCACGCGCTCGAGCTCGACGAGGACGCGGCCTTCGTCGAGCGGCAGGTCGCCGCCGCGCGCCGCCTCTTGCTGAACGTGCTTGTCGCGAGCATCGGGGCGTGCGTCGTGCTCTTCTACCTGCTGGGCGGCCGGCGGCTGAGTCGTCTTCACCGCGTGGCGCTTGACCGCGCCCGGCAGGACGGGCTGACCGACCTCGGCAGCCAGCGCGCCTTTCACGAGGAGCTCGACCGGGCCGTCGCGGTCGCGGTTCGCCATTGCGAGCCGCTCTCGCTTGTGACCTTCGATCTCGACGAGTTCAAGCTCGCCAACGACCGCTACGGCCACGCCCACGGCGACGAGCTCCTCAAGCAAGTGGCGGAGGTCCTGCGCCGCGGGCGCCGCGGGGACCTGGCGTTCCGGACCGGGGGCGACGAGTTCGCGCTGCTCCTGCCCCGCACCGACGGGCAGGCCGCCGCACGCCTGGCGCGGCGCCTGTCGGGCGAGCTGGCAGAGGCCGGTGCGATCCGCGCGAGCATCGGGGTGGCCGAGCTTTGCCCGGGGCGGCAGGTCGAGCCAGGCATCCTCTACGAGCAGGCCGATGCCGCCGCCTATCAGGTCAAGCGCCAGGGCGGCGACGGCGTGCTCGCCTTCTGCGAGGTGCGCGACGCGGAGGTGCTGGTCGGTCCCGCGAAGGCCCGCGCGCTCTTTGACCTGCTCGAGGAGGGCGACCTCGCGATGGCCTTTCAGATGGTGTGCGACCTTGAGACCCTCCGGCCGATCGGCTATGAGGCGCTGGCGCGTCCGGCCGACCGCTACGGCTTCGCCGGTCCCGCAGACGCGTTCGCTGCCGCCGAGCAGTTGCGACGCGTCCCCGACCTCGACGCCCTCTGCCGGCAGCGCGCCTTCGAGCAAGGGGGCCTTCTGCCCCCGGACGTGCTCCTCTTCGTGAACCTCTCGCCGCGCTCGCTTGAGAACCCGCGAATCGACCACGACCTGTCCCGCCAGGCCCTGGAGGCCGGCTTCTCACCGGCGCGAGTCGTCCTGGAGATCACCGAGCGCGAGCAGGTCCGCGCGAGCACGATCGCTTGCGCTGTCGAGCGCCTTCGTGCCGCCGGCTTTCAGCTCGCGCTGGACGACGTCGGGTCCGGGAACTCGGGACTTGAGCTCCTCCGCCTGGCGGTCTTTGACTTCGTCAAGATCGACCGCAGCGTCATCACGGCCGCGGTGAGCGACTCCGCCGCGCGGGGGGTGCTCCTCGCCATCGACGCGTTCGCGCGCCAGACCGGAGCATTCGTGATCGCCGAGGGGATCGAGGACGAACAGGTGCTCGATTTCGTGCACGGTCTCGACGAGCACCAGCGTCTGCGGGCACCCGTTCGCCGCGGAGGACAAGGCTTCGCGCTGGGCCGACCGGGACCGTGCCCGACGGCAGAGAACCTCTCGTCGTCGGCGCTCCCCGCGGGCTTGTAGGAACTCGCGGCAGCCCGAACGGGACGGGCGCCCGCAGGGCGGGCGCGGCGAAACCCGTCCTGCGGCGAGCCCCCGATGGCGGGTTCCGGTTGCTGAGCCGCCGGAGGTCGGCCAGCCCTCGCGCGGTCTGCGACGAGCCGGGTCAGCGGGCGCCGACCTCGGCCAGCAGCGCGGCCATGTCCGCCGCGTAGCGGTCGTTCGAGAGGGCGTCGGCGATCCAGGCCCGGGTGGGCGCCAGCGCCGCCCGGCGGTCGGGGTCCGCCCGCAGCTCCGCGAGGGCCCGGGCGAGCTGGGCCGGGGCGCAGGGGTCGACGACGGTGACCCCCGGGTGGCCCTCGAGCACCTCGTGGACGCCGGCGCCGCGCGACACGACGACCGGGGTGCCCGAGGCCAGCGCCTCGAGGGGGGCCAGGCCCCAGGTCTGGCGCAGGTTGGGAAACACGAAGGCGTCGGCGGCCGCGTAGGCCTCGCGCAGCTCCGCGTCGGTGACCGAGGTGCGGCGCAGCTCCGCGCGGCCGGCGAGGCCGCGCTCGGCGATGCGCGCCTCGAGCGCGTCGGCGTAGGCCGGCGCGGCGTGGTCGGAGCCGACGAGCAGCAGCCGGGTGGCGGGGTCGCCGTCGAGCGCCACGGCGTCGACGAGGTCCTCGAGCCGGCGGTAGGGGAACAGCACGCCGAAGGCGAGGACGAGGAAGGCGCCGGGGGCGACGCCGAGCCGGGCCCGGGCGGCGCCGCGGTCCGGCGCGTCGAAGAAGGCGCGGGCCGGGCCGCTGCGGATGATCCGCGCCCCCCGCCGGTAGGCGCGGCGGACCATGCGGGCGTTGCGTCGGTCGAGCACGACGACGGCGGCGGCGCGCCGGGCGTCGGCGAGGTCGGCGAGGCCCACGAGGCCGTGGATCGCGCGCTCGCGGCCGTCGCGCGGGGCGATCGTGGTCTCGTCGGGGATCACCGCGCGCTCGAACAGGGTCTCGTCGTTGCGCGTCCACACGAAGGGCACCCCGAGGCGCCCGGCGGCCATGCGCCCGGCGCGCAGGGCAGGGAACTCGTGCGCGTTGACGGCGTCGACGGCGGGCACGAGCGCGGCGGTCGCCCGCATCGCCGCCCACGTGTGGCGCTCGGGGGCGAGCGGGCCGCGCGGCGGGGGCGGGGGCGCCGCGACGGAGCGGACCTCGAACGCGCGGGCGAACGCGTCGGCGAGGTCCGAGCCCGGCGTGAAGTCGCGGCACACGGCCACGACCTCGTGGCCCAGGCGCTTGAGGCCGAGGCCGAGCTCGAGCATCTGGCGCACGCCGCCGCCCCCGCCTGCGGGACCGCCGATGCGGTCGTGGATGAGGGCGACGCGCACGCGCGGCACCCTAGCCCGGGGGGCCCTGCGGCTACCGTCCCGCGCCGTGAGCCCGCGCCCCCTGGCCGTCGGCCTGAACCTCGTCTACCTCGTGCGCGACTCGGGCGGCGCCGGGCGCTACGCCCGCGAGCTCATCCCCGCGATGCTCGCCCTCGAGCCCGAGACCCGCATCTGCGCCTTCGTGTCGGGCGAGGTGCCCGAGGACGTGCTCGCCGCCCCCTGGGCCGACCGGGTGGAGTGGGTGCGCTTCCCGATCACCGTCACCCACGGGCCGCCGGGCAACTTCGCCCTGACCATGGGCGCGCAGTGGGGGCTCCTGCCGCTCCTGGCCGCCCGCCGGCGGCTCGACGTCGTCCACGGCCTGGCCAACATCGCGCCGCTCGTCGCCCCCCGGGTGACCACCGTGGTCACCCTGCTCGACCTGATCTGGATCCACTTCCCCCAGACCATGAGCCGCCGGGCCACGGTGGGCATGAAGATGGTCGCCCCCGTCTCCGCCCGTCGCGCCGACCGCGTCGTCGCGATCTCCGAGGCCGCGAAGGACGACATCGCCAGCACCCTGGGGCTGGGGCGGGAGAGGATCGACGTCACGCCCCTCGGCATCAACCTGGACGAGGGCGTGGCCCCGGCCGACGAGGGCGAGGTGCGGGCGAAGCTCGGGCTCGGCGACGACCCCGTCGTCCTCTGCGTGGCCCAGAAGCGCGAGCACAAGAACCTCGCCGGGCTCGTGCGCGCCCACGCGCAGCTCGCCGACCGCCGGGCGCGGCTCGTCCTGCCCGGCTCGCCCACCCCCCACGAGGCCGAGCTGCGCGCGCTGGCCGCCGAGCTCGGCACCGCCGACCGCGTCCACTTCCCCGCCTGGGTCGAGGACGCAGAGCTCGAGGCCCTCTACCGCCTGGCCCGCGCGTTCGTGCTCCCCTCCTTCGTCGAGGGCTTCGGCCTGCCCATCCTCGAGGCGATGCGCCGCGGGGTGCCCGTCGCCTGCTCGAACGTCTCCTCGCTGCCGGAGGTGGCCGGGGACGCCGCGCTGACCTTCGACCCCCACCGGCCCGAGGCGATCGCGGCCGCCGTCGACCGCCTGCTCGCCGACGGCGACCTGCGCGTCCGGCTCGCCGCCCGCGGCCAGGAGCGCTGCCGGGAGTTCACCTGGGAGCGCACGGCGCGCGAGACGCTCGCGACCTACCACCGGGCCATCGCCGGGCGCCGCGCGCGCCGCTGACGTGCACGTCGGCCTGAACCTCGTCTTCCTCGTGCCCGGCGAGACGGGGGGGATGGAGACCGCGGCGCGCTCGCTGGTGCCCGCCCTCGTCGCCGCCGCGCCCGAGGTGCGCTTCACCGCCTTCGTCAACCGCGAGGCGGCCGAGGCGGGGGGTGGGCCGTGGGGCGAGCTCGTCCCCGCGGTCACCGTGCCCGTCCGCGCGCGCAACCGGGTCGAGTGGGTGCGCGGCGAGCAGCAGCTCCTGCCCGGGCTGGCCCGCCGGGCGGGCTGCGACCTCGTGCACTCGCTCGGGAGCACCGCCCCGTCCTGGGGGCGCTTCCGCCGCGTCGTCACTATCCATGACCTCATCTACCTGCGCTTCCCGGAAGCCCACGCCGGCCTGCGGGCGCTGGGGATGCGTGCGCTCGTGCCGCTCGCCGCCCATCGCTCGCACCGGGTGCTGGCCGACTCGGCCGCGACCCGGGATGACCTCGTCGCGCTCGTACGCGTGCCCCCGGAGCGGGTGGACGTCGTGCCGCTCGCCGCCCCGGCGCCCGTCGTCGCCCCGACGCCGGAGGGCGTGCTGCGGGCCCGCCTCGGGCTCGGCGCGCGGACCCTGCTGCTCAGCGCGTCGGCGAAGCGCCCCCACAAGAACCTCCTCCGGCTCCTCGACGCGCACGCGCTCTTGCCCGCGCCACGGCCCCTGCTCGTCCTGCCGGGGTATCCGACGGAGCACGAGCTCGAGCTGCGCGCGCGCACCCGGGCCCTGGGGCTCGCCGACGATGTCCGCTTCCTCGGCTGGGTGCCCGCCGCCGACCTCGAGGGGCTCTACGCCGCGAGCGCCGTCTTCGTCTTCCCGTCGCTCTACGAGGGCTTCGGTCTGCCCGTGCTCGAGGCGATGGCCCGCGGCGTGCCCGTGGCCTGCTCGCACCGCTCGTCGCTCGCCGAGGTGGCGGGCGATGCCGCGCGGCTCTTCGACCCCGAGAACCCGGCGAGCATCGCGGCCGCCGTTCGCGCGATCCTCGAGGACGGCGACGAGGCACGCCGCCTGCGCGCCGAAGGACGGGCGCGGGCCACGACGTTCAGCTGGGAGCGCACCGCCCGGCTGACCCTCGAGAGCTACCGACGCTCGCGGTAGTCGGCCACGAGCCGCTCGAGCGACGCCCCGGCGGAGAGGCGCGCGCCGTTGCGCTCGAACCACGCGGCCGTCGAGCGCCGCAGGACGTCGCCGGCCTGCGCGACCCGCACGATGGCGGCGGCCAGATCGTCGGGGTCGGCCGACGGGGCCACGGCGCCGTTCACGCCCTCCTCGACGAGCTCCACGGCGGCGTTGTCGGGTCCGGCCACGACGACGCTCGGCGTGCCCCGTGCAGCCGCCTCGACGACGACGAGCCCGTACCCCTCGCGCTCGGAGGGCAGGGCGAGGCACAGGGCACGCGCTATGCCCTCGTCCACCTCGCGGGCGCTCACGAAGCCCGGAACCCGCAGCCACCCTGAGGCACCCTGGTCGACCACGGCCCGCACGACCTCGACGCGCTGCGGGCCGTCGCCGAAGATCGTGGCCCGCAGGCCGGGCAGCTGCGCGCGGGCGCGCACCAGCGCGGGGACGAGGGCGGCGACGCGCTTCTCCGGGATGTGACGCCCGGCGAACACGACGTGGAGGTCCGCGGCGCGAGGCGCCCGGGCGTCGAGCGGGCCCGTGTAGGCGCCCTCCAGCAGGGTCACCTCGCCGCGCACCCCCTCTTGCTCCAGCCGGCGCGCGTGCAGTCGGGAGAAGCAGTACGCCCGTTGCGGCACGCGCGCGCAGGCCCGCTGGACGACCTTGCCGACGAACCCCCCGGCGCGGCCGAGGTAGGCGCGCCAGTACTGCGCGGTCCACACCTCGAACCAGTGGACGGCCAGGGCGAAGCGGCGCCACGGGCGCACTGCCGCCGCCGCCAGCACGGAGAAGAACGGGAACGACACCGTCTGCACGGCGTCGTAGTCGGCCCCGTGGCGGAGCAGATGCCACAGCACGCCCGCGCCGAAGACGAGCGGCGGCCCGACCTTACGCCGTCCGTCCGGCGCGTAGAGGGCCAGGCGCGGGCCGACGGGGACCACCCGGACCCCGGGGACCCGCGGCGGGTCGTCGGGCTCCCACTGGCGCAGGGTGAGGTAGGTCACCTCGTGGCCCTCGGCGGCCAGGCGCTCGCCCACGTTGCGCAGCCAGCGCTCCGCGCCCCCCACCGTCCAGGGGAACAGGCAGTCGTAGACGAGGCAGACCCGCACGGGCCTCCGCTACCCTGCGCCGCGCCGCGACGCAACCCTCGGCGCCTCCGGGGGTTCCCACAATCGGCCCAGGTCCCGCGTGAGCACGGTCCAGCACCACACCCCCGGAGTCGCCCCGGCGCCGCGCGCCGGCGAGAGCGGCCCGCTCGTCTCCGTCGTGATCCCCTGCCTCAACGAGGCGGCGAACATCGAGGAGTGCGTGCGCCGCGCGCGCGCCGCCTTGCGCGAGGCGGGCCTCGACGGCGAGGTCGTCGTGGCCGACAACGGGTCGGACGACGGGAGCGCCGAACTCGCCGCCGCGGCCGGGGCGCGTGTCGTGCACGAGCGCCGCCGGGGCTACGGGTCCGCGTACCTCGCGGGCTTCGCCGCGGCGCGGGGCGAGTACATCGTCATGCTCGACGCCGACCTGACCTACGACTTCGCGGAGATCCCGCACTTCGTCTCGGAGCTCGAGGCCGGCGCCGAGCTCGTCATGGGCGACCGCATGGACAACATCCAGCCCGGCGCCATGCCCTGGCTGCACCGCTACGTGGGCAACCCCGTGCTCACCGGCGTGCTCAACCTCTTCTTCCGTACGGGCATCCGCGACGCGCACTGCGGCATGCGCGGGCTGCGGCGCGACGTGCTCCCGCGGCTGGACCTGCGCACGACGGGCATGGAGTTCGCCTCGGAGATGGTCATCCGGGCCTCGAAGGAGCGCCTGGACATCCGCGAGTTCCCCATCGAGTACCACCCGCGCGGGGGGCAGTCGAAGCTCTCGAGCTTCCGCGACGGCTGGCGGCACCTGCGCTTCCTGCTCGTCCACAGCCCGACGCACCTGTTCGTCCTGCCCGGCGCGATCCTGCTCGTCCTCGGGACGATCATCGCCGGCCTCTCGGTGACCCGGGTGCCCGTGTTCGGGCGCGAGCTGTTCCTGCACTCCATGATCGTCGGCGCCCTGCTGCTCATCGTCGGCGTGCAGGTCATCTCGCTCGGGCTGTGCGCGCACGCGTACGGCACGTACTTCATGGCGGAGAAGGACCCGTGGTTCGACCGGATGCGCGCGCGCTTCCGGCTCGAGCACGGGCTCATGCTCGGCGGCGCGATCGTGCTCGTGGGCCTCGCGCTCGTCGCCGTCGTCCTCGCGATCTGGGCGGGGCGCGACTTCGGCGAGCTGCGCGAGCAGCGCCTCGCGCTGCTGGCCGCGACCTGCGTCATCGTCGGCCTGCAGATCTTCTTCTCGTCGTTTCTGCTGAGCATCCTCGGCCTGCGGCGCCGCGGCTAGACGTGGCCGGCAGGCTCGCGCTGGTCCTCGCGGTCGCCGCGGGCATCGCGCTGCTCGTGCTCCTCGTCGGATCGGAGGACCGCCGGCTGTCGGGCACGAACGACGTGCGCGCCGTGGTGCCCGTTGCCACCGTCGACGCTGGCCGTCCGGTGTGCCAGGCCGGCGCGGTCGTGCCGGAGGGGACCGCGGCCCTCGCGGTGCTCACGGCGTCGCCCGCCGGCGCGGGCCGCCAGGCCGTCGTCGCCACCC
>JALYMR010000274.1 GCA_030773615.1 Actinomycetota bacterium | reverse complement strand
AGAACAGCCCGCCGACGTCCGCGTCGTAGCGCCCCCCCGTGCGCTGGCTGCCCGCCAGGGGATCGAACGCGCTCGCGTCGCCGCGCACGGTCCCGCGCACGACGGTGAGCCCTGCCGCCGCGCTGCGGCGGGCCAGCAGCCGCAGGTCGCGGCGGTCGAGCGTGGGGTCTCCGCCGCCGACGAGGAAGAGATCGCCGCGCAGGGCGCCGGCGGGGTCGAGCTCGCCGGTGGCCAGCACCCGCGTGACCAGGCGGCCCGTCGCGCCGTCGCGCAGGAGCGCGGTGCTCGTCGTGTAGAGCTTCTCGACCGAGGCGGGCAGGCGGGGCACGTCGGGGCGCGACGCGAAGAGGGTCTCGCCCGTGGCGAGGTCGCGCACGAGGCCACCCGAGGAGGCGCCGGCGAGGCCCATCTCGCGGGTCAGGGTGGTCCGGGTGGTGGCCAAGTCCCCGGCGCGGGCAGCCGGGGCGGAGCCAGCGACGCCGGCGAGGAGGGCGAACGCGGCAACGAGGCTGGCGAGACGGCGCACATGCCTAGGACACGCGGGGGGCGGAGGAGTTCCGCTGCGCCCCTCTGCTCAGCATGACCAAGAACCTCCGCGCGGCGGCGCTCCTGCCCGCCGCGATCCTCCTGACAGGCTGCGGCTGATCGCCGACGCCCCGCCGACCCGCGTGCGGCAGCGGTGGTCGCCGAGGGCCGAGGAGGTCTCGCTGGTCATCCCCGGCTTCCCCTCCATCGACCGCATCGTGCCCGGGACATTCGTGCCAGCACTGCTGGCGGTCCTCGCGGCGGTCGCGGGCGGCGCCCCCGGGCTGCAGGTCCGCGTGGACGACCTCGAGCGCCGGGTCGAGGACCAGGCCGGCGAGGTGCGCGTCGTGGAGCGGGCGGAGGAGCTGCGGGGGTCGGCCCGGCCCGTTGGTGGTCGAGGCGTTGGTGGTCGAGGGGCACATCGACGCGCGGGGGAGCTCGGCGTACAGCCTCGCCCTCGCCGAGCGCGGGCGAGGGCGGTCGCAGCACTCCTGCGGGAGCTCGCCGGAGGCCGTCCTCTCCTCGTGCGCGGCGTGGGCGAGGGGCATCGCGTGGCGACGAACCGGACCGCGCACGGCCGGGCCCGCAATCGGCGGGTGACGATCCGGCTCGGTTGAGGGCGCCGGCGCCTCTCGTGTCTCGTCGTCCGCGAGGCTCGCGCGTCGGCCGTCAGCCCCGCGCCACCCGCCGGGCGGACGACGTCGCGCTGCGCACGAGCCCGCCCGCGTTGACCGCGGCCACCCGGCAGGCGAGGTGGCGGCCTCCCGCCGACCCGGGCAGCCTGCGGCGAGCGCGGCGGGTGGGGCGCAGGACCTCGTCGCCCAGGCGCCAGCGGTACCGGACGACCCACGGCGCGTTTCGCCAGATCACGCCGGTGCAGCGCACGGTGCCCCCCGCGCGCAGGGTGCCGCGCAGGACGGGGCGCCCCACGGGGGCGGGCGCCCAGCGGGGCGCGGGGTCGGCGATGAAGTCGCGCAGGGCGGCGACCCGCGCGAACACGGCGGGCGCGCCGTCGCGCCCGCACTCGGAGTCCCCGAAGCTCACCACGCCGACGGCCCGGGCTTCCCCGGCCGCGGTCCGGCCCACCAGGGGGCCGCCGCTGTCGCCGACGCAGGGAGAGGTCGTGGGCGGCGACGCGTCGGCGTCGCCCACGCAGAGCACGGTCGGGCCGCCGAACAGGCGCCGGCCGAACTCGCGCCGGCAGCGTGAGCCGGGCAGGATGGCGAGCGCGCCCTCCTGCAGCTGGCGGGGGACGACGAAGCGGCGGGCGCGCACCCCGACCGCCCCGAAGCCGACGACGGTGGCCGGTGTGCCGGGCGCGCTGAGGTCGCCGTGATCGAGCGCGAGCGGCGCCACGCCGACCACGGGCTGCGCGAGGCGGATGACGGCGACGTCGTGCGTGGGGCGGTCGCCTCGGCCGAACCTCGGGTGCAAGGCCACGTCGGCGACGCGCACCGCCAGCCCGTCCGTCAGGCGTCCCCGCACCCGCTGCGCGCCGACGCGCAGGCGGAGGTCCGCCCACGCGAGGTCGCGGAGGCAGTGGGCGGCGGTCAGGACGCGGTCGGGGGCGACGAGGCTGCCGCCGCAGCCCATCGACAGCCCCGCCATCCACGGGTAGGCGCCGGTGGCAGCAGGCTGCCCGGCGACCACGGCCGCGCGGGCGCTCGGGTCCTCGGCCCGCGCCGTCGCCGGGGCCAGCCCGGCCACGAGGGCGACGAGCAGGATCGCGAGGCGGGGCGTCACCCGGCGTCGTCGCGGGCCAGCAGCTGCTCGCGCAGCTGGCGGCGCAGGACCTTGCCGACCTGCGTCCGGGGCAGCTCGTCGACCAGCACCACCCGGCTCGGCGTCTTGTAGCCCGCGAGGCGCTCGCGTGCCCAGCCTCGCAACGTCTCCTGGTCGGGGGAGGCGCCCGCGGCGGGCACCACGGCGGCGACCACCTCCTCCCCGCCGTGCTCGCCCGGGACGCCGACGACGGCGACCTCCTCGACCGCCTCGTGCCCGCGCAGGACCTGCTCGACCTCGGAGGGGTAGACGTTGAAGCCGCCCGTGATGATGATCTCCTTGATGCGGTCGACGATGGTCACGAAGCCGTCGTCGTCGACCGTCGCGACGTCGCCCGTGCGCAGCCAGCCGCCCTCGAGCAGCGCCTGCGCCGTCGCCTCGGGCGCGTTCCAGTAGCCCTGGAACACCTGCGGGCCCTGCACGAGGAGCTCGCCGGGCTGGCCCTGGGCGACCTCCGTCGCGGGGTCCTCGGGGTCCACCAGCCGGATCCGCGTCGACGGGAACGGGACCCCGACCGTCCCCGGGCGCCGCGCGGGCGAGATCGGGTTGGCCAGCGTGATGGGCGAGCTCTCCGACATGCCGTAGCCCTCGACGAGCAGCCCGCCCGTGAGCGCCTCCCAGCGCTGGACGGTGGCGGGGGGCAGGGGCATCGCCCCCGAGAACGCGTAGCGCACGGAGCGCAGGGCGACGCCCGCCGTCTCCGCGGCGCTCGCCAGGCGCTCGTAGAGCGGCGGCACCCCGGGCAGGAACGTGGCCGGCTTGCGCCGGAAGGCGGCCAGGAGCTGCTCGGCGTCGAAGCGCGGGAACAGGACGAGCGTCGCGCCCACGCGGATCGCGAAGGTGAGGCAGAGCGTGAGCCCGTAGACGTGGAACAGCGGCAGGACGGCGTAGAAGACCTCCTCGCCCTCCCGGATGCCCGGGATCCACGCGTGGCCCTGGGCCGCGTTGCCGGCGAGGTTCGCGTGGGTGAGGATGGCGCCCTTCGGCGTCCCCGTCGTGCCGCCCGTGTACTGCAGGACGGCGACGTCGTCGAGCGTCGGGCCGGGGGTGGTCGGGTCGAGCGCCGGGGCGCGCAAGAGCCGCTCCCACCGATGCGCCCCGGGGGGCAGCGGGCCCTGGAGCTCCGTCCGCGCCGCGCGCGCCTTGGCCACGGGCAGGCGCAGGGCGAGGCGCTTCGCGCGCGGCAGCGCGGCGGCGAGGTCGACGGCGACGATCTCCTGCACCGAGGTGCGCGCGCGCACCGCGTGGACCGTCTCGGCCACCTTCCCCCAGCAGACGACGACCCGCGCCCCGCTGTCGGCCAGCTGCTGCGCGAGCTCGTCGGCGGTGTAGAGCGGGTTGTGCTCGACGACCACCGCCCCGAGGCGCAGCACCGCGTAGAAGGCGACGACGTGCGGCGGGCAGTTCGGGAGCACGAGGGCGACGCGCTCGCCCGGGCGGACGCCGAGGCGCCGCAGGCCCTCCGCCGCCCGGGCGACGCGGGCGGCAAGCTCTGCGTAGGTCGTCTCCGCGCCCATGAAGTCGAGCGCGACCCGGGGGCCGAAGCGCTCGGCGGCGCGTTCGAAGACCTCGTTCAGGGTCGCGTCGGGAGCGGCGACGTCGGCGGGAACCCCATCGGCGTAGGCGTGCAGCCAGCGGCGGTCGGTCTGCGTCTCGGCCACCCCGCGATCATGCCGGAAAAGGAGCGAGGGGGGCGGCCCACGCCGCGCGGCGGGCTGGACGGGGGCGGGGCGCCGGAGCACCCCCGCGGCAGCAGGTGGGCCCCTAGGCCGACACGCGGACGGGCGGTGGCTGCTCGGCGGCCTGCAGGCTCGAGAGGAAGAGCGTCTTGTCGATGCGCCCCTGGAAGATCGGGACCCCCAGCTCCATGCACTTGGAGATGACCTCGCGACGCTCGAGGCCCACCTCGCGCGCGAGCTCCGTGGGGGTCAGGTGGATGGCCATCGGCGGCTCCTCCTTCGTGGCTTGCGACAAGTGTCACGCAAGGTACCAGGGGCTCCGGACGCCCTCCATGCGGATGGACGCTTTGGCATGTGGACGAGGCTCAGATCGGGTTGGGCACGTCGACGAAGACGTGCCTGATCCCGAAGCGCTCCTCGAGCAGCTCGCCCAGGCGGCGCACGCCGAAGGTCTCCGTCGCGTGATGGCCGCCGGCCACGAAGTGCAGGCCCTCGTCGAGGGCGAGGCCCAGCGCCCGCTCGGCGGGCTCGCCGGTGAGGAACGCGTCCAGGCCCGTCGCCGCCGCGTGGGCCAGGAAGTCCGTCCCCGCGCCCGACACGATGCCGACGTGACGCACCCGCTCGGGGCCCTCCAGGAACGCGAGCGGCTCGCGGCCGCAGGCCGCGCGCACGCGCTGGACGAGCTCCTCGGGCGCGAGCCCGTCGCCGGGGAAGGCGCCCGCGACGCCGATCGGGGTCCCCCGGTGCGGCGCGAAGGACGCCGTCGCCGTGCAGCCGAGGGCACGGGCCAGCAGGGCGTTGTTGCCCACCTCGGGGTGCCCGTCGAGGGGGAGGTGGTATGCCGCCAACGCCATGCCGTGGGCGAACAGGGGCCGCAGGCGCCGGTGCAGGAGCGGGGTCACCGCGGGCGGGTCGCCGCGCCAGAACAGCCCGTGGTGGACAAGGACGAGGTCCGCGCCCTGCGCCGCGGCCCGCTCGAACAGCCGCGCGTGGGCGCTTACCCCCGTCACCACCGTCGCCACCACGTCCGGCCCGGGCACCTGCACCCCGTTCGGGCCGAAGTCGTCGAAGCGCTCGGGCTCGAGCAGCGCGTCGAGGAACGCGACGAGCTCGGCCAGGGGTGCGGACGGCGGCGAGGGCATCGGGGTATCCTGACCCGCCTCGGGGCGTGGCGCAGCCTGGTAGCGCGCACCGTTCGGGTCGGTGAGGTCCCCGGTTCAAATCCGGGCGCCCCGATGCCGCTTCAGGACTGGGTTCCGCACTTCGCCGAAGCCCAGTCCTGGGCGGCGCCCGGGCCCATCCTGCCGCAGAGGCACGTCGACCTCCGCCACGCGCACCGCGTCGACCCGGACGTGCCGATCGAGGAGACGATCGAGGCCCTCCTGGGCACCGCCCCGGCGGCGGGCGGCGGGGCGGCCCGTCGTCAGCCCAGCCACTCCACGGGCGGCCCGTGGTAGCCCGAGCGGGCGACGAGCTGCTCCTCGCCACCCGGCCACAGGCGCAGGCGCACGTCGGCCCGCGCGCCGCCGGGCTCCATCGACAGCCGGGCGAGCGGCGCCCGCGGCGTGGCCCACGCCCCCGCGGCCTCGAGCAGCGCGTCGACCTCGGCACGCTCCCCCTCCGTCACGTACTGCATGACGATCGTGTGGACGACGACCGTGGTACGCCCCTCGACCGGACGCTCGAGCCGCCTGCCCAGCCAGGCGCCGGCACCGGCGCGCTCCACCCGCTCGGGGGGTGCGGCGGCGAGGTCGAGCGCGGCCTCAAGGCGGCGCAGGCGCTCGGCCATGTTCGCCCACACGTAGGCGCGCAGCGACTGACGGTCCTCCTCGCTTCCCGGGTCGAGCGGCTCCGGGTCGCTCCCCGCGCGCTCGGCGACGCGCAGCGGTCGCCGGCGTGGGCGACGCGTGCCGGCGAACACGTCCGTGAGCTGGACGGCCGAGCCGGGATCGCCCCAGCGGGCCTCGCCGCTCGCGTAGCCGAAGCGATCGGGGTGCAGGTTCAGGCCGGCGCTCGCGCCGACCTCCAGGAGCCGCAGCGGGTGTCCGCCGCGCGCCTCGGCGAGGAGCAGCCCACCGAGCAGGGCGGCGCACCGGCCCGGCTCGTTCGTCTGCACGGGCCTCGGGACGAGCTCTCCGACGCGGTCGCGGCGCTCGGCGAGGAGGTCGCGGAAGGCCGGCCAGGCGGCTGCCGGGTCGCCGTCGCCCCCCGCCGACGGGAAGTGCGCGGCGAGCGCGGGAGCCTCCCCGGCCAGGACGAGGCGGTGCACGGCGCCCATGAGACGCAGCGCGGGCATCGACGCCGCGGCGTCCCCGTGCCCGGCGAGCGCACCGGCCACCGGACCGCCCCGCTCGAGGTCATCGGCCGCCCGGTCGAGCAGGTGGGCGTACAGGGGCGAGCCGAGCCGGAGCAGTGCCCGGACTGCTCGCGCAGGAGGCCGGCCAGGCGGGCGCCGCGAGGAACCCGGGTCACGGCCGCCCTACAAGGTTCACGCCGCCGTCTGCACCGCCACTGGTCTGCCGCTCGCGTGGACCGTGGAGACGGCCAGGGACGCGGAGCAGACATTCGCGCTCGGGCTGCTCGACGCGACCAAGGCGCGCGGGTTCGACCCGGCGACGGCGATCATGGACAAGGGCTACGACACTGGGCCGATCCACGACGGGTGCATGGACCGCGGCATCTGCCCGGTCACACCGCTCATCAACACGGAGCGCGTCAAGCGCGGCGAGCACCACGCCCCGTCGTGCGAGCACGGGGAGTGGACGTTCGCCGGAGCCGATTACAAGCGTCGGGCGACGAAGTGGCGGTGCCCGACCGGCGCGTGCTCCCCCGCCTCCCGGTGGGTCAAGGCGGATCGTCTGCACCCGCTGATCCCGCGCGAGACGGAGCGGTCGCGCAAGCTGTACCGCTCGCGGGGGGCTGTCGAGCGCGAGTTCGGGCGGCTCAAGCACGAGTGGGCGCTACTGCCCCTCCGCGTCCGGGGGCTTGAGCGGGTCCGGCTGCACGCCGACCTGACGATCCTCACCAAGCTTGGCGCCGTTGCTCTGAGCCGTACGCGCGCTCTCGCGCTCGCGGGCTGACTCACGCTCGCGGTCAGCGGCTGCCCGGTCGTCCGCAGCAGCCAACCGGTCTTGCAGAGCCGCCATCCGGTCACGCGCGGACTCCTGATGGTCAGCGTCGTATTCGGCGTATGGATTGCTTCGACCGGCCATCTTGTCGCGGACCGCAGCGTCCGTATCGCGCTCCGCTGCCACTCGGTCACGCTCGCGGGCAGCTTCGTCCCGATCCCCCGACGCCATCGAGCGAATCTAGCGTGTCGCCTGCCTTTCGCTAGCCGTTTCGCTAGACCCTCCTAGAGGACGCCTCCCACCGTGGCGGCGATGGTCCCGAGGAGGACGCAGACCGCACCGATGCCCTGTCGCCTCAGGGAGGGTCGTAGGGCAGCGCGACGCTTCTCGTCGCGTCGCTGTATCTCAGCCTCCTGGTGTTGCCTTGCGAAGACGAGGTCTTGGCCCGTGCGATCGAGCTCGTCGTCCTGGGCATCCAGGTCGCGGCCGAGGAGTTCGACGTAGCGCTCAAGGCGTGCGATCCGATCATTGTCGCTGGCGTCGGGCGCAATCGGTTCTAGCCTTGCCTTTGCCCGTACTGGCCAGCCAATGGTGTGGTCGGAGATGACCGTGGTTAGCCTGGGCTGTTCTCCCAGGACCTGGGTGCGGAACCGCCGGGCGGCCCGCGTCCACGGGGTCGGGACGCCGAACTCGTGGCTGCGGATGATCGCGAGCTCCACGAACACGAGCAGGAGCCCGAAGATCTGCAGGGCGCCCCCCACGATGGTGAGCGTGCTGGCCACGAGGCGTAGAGGCGGACGCTGC
>JALYMR010000273.1 GCA_030773615.1 Actinomycetota bacterium | reverse complement strand
GGCAGCTTGAGGAGGGTGCCGGCGGGCAGGATCCCGTCGGGGTCCAGGCCGTTCATGTACGCCATCTGGGCCACGGGGACGCCGGCGCGGGCGGCGAGGGCGCTCAGCGTGTCGCCCGGGCGGACGGTGTAGGCGCCCTGGGCGGGCGGCGCGCCCGCGCCCGTGCTCGCCCCCGTCGAGGCGCCGGTCGTCGCGCCCGTGGCGGCCAGGGCGGCGGCGGCCTCCGACTCGGCGGGGATCTGGACCGTGGAGCCGAGGACGACGTGCGCCTCGGGCGACAGGCCGTTGTAGGCGGCGAGCGAGCGGGTGGTGAAGTTGTTCGCGGCGGCGATGGACCACAGCGTCTCGCCGGGGGCGACGGTGTGGGGCACGGCCGCGCTCGCAGCGGGGGCGAGGGCGAGCGCGGCGGTGAGACTGGTCAGCGCGGTCAGGGTCCGGCGGGGCATCGTGCGAGGTCCTCCTCGGTCCAGGGGCGCGGGCCACGATGCCCCAGCCCCGCGCCCCGGTCACGAAGCCGCGCGGTGTTCGGTGAACCTGCAACGCGCCGCCCGCCGGGGCGGCGGCGCGGGCCGCCTACAGCGCACGGCGCAGCGCCGCGAGCTCCTCCTCGTCGATGGCGTAGGTGTGCTCCGGCCCGGGGTACGCGCGCCCGCGGACCTCGCCCGCGAAGGCGGCGATGCCCTCCACGACGTCGTCGAGCAGGTCGGCGTAGCGCTTGACGAAGCGCGCGCCGTGGCCCTCCCGATAGCCGAGGAGGTCGTGCAGGACGAGCACCTGCCCGTCCGTCGCCGGCCCCGCCCCGATCCCGATCACGGGGACGGCCAGACGGGGGACGAGCTCGGCGGCGACCGCGGCGGGGATCGCCTCGAACACGAGGCTGAAGCAGCCGGCCTCCTGGAGGGCGAAGGCGTCGCGGGCCAGGGCGAGGGCCCGGTCGGCCGTCCGGCCCTGCGCGCGCAGGCCGCCGAGGGCGACCGCGGTCTGGGGGGTCAGGCCGACGTGGCCCATGACGGGGATGCCTGCGGCCACGATCGCCCGGGTGCGCTGGACGGACAGGCCGCCGCCCTCGAGCTTCACCGCGTCGCAGCCCGCCTCCTTCACGAGGCGCTGGGCCGAGGCGATCGCGAGCTCGTCCGACCCCTCGTAGGTCCCGAAGGGCAGGTCGCCGACGAGCAGCGGGAGACGCAGGCCGCGGCGCACGGCGCGGGTGAGGACGAGCAGCTCGTCCAGGGCGAGCGGCACCGTCGAGTCGTAGCCGAGCACGGTCGTCGCGGCGCTGTCGCCCACGAGCACGACGTCGACCCCGGCGAGCTCGGCGGCGCGGGCCGAGGGGAAGTCGTAGGCGGTGACCATCACGATCGGCTCGCCCCGCCGGCGCTTGTCCTCCAGGCCGGTGAGCGTCACCGGCGCCTCCGCGGACCGCTGGGCGGCGCTCATCGCGCCGCCTGCGTGCCGGCGAGCAGGGCGCCGGGGTCGTCGTTGACCGCGAGGACCGCGTTCGTGCCCGCCTGCACGTGGACCACACGCGGGGTGTGCCGGGCGAGCTCGGCGTCGTCGACCTGCGCGTAGGAGAGGACGATGACGGTGTCGCCGCGGTGCACGAGGCGGGCCGCCGCGCCGTTGACCTTCACCTCGCCCGAGCCGCGCCGGCCGGCGATGGCGTAGGTCTCGAAGCGCGCGCCGTTGTCCACGTCGACGACGTGCACCTGCTCGTGGGGCAGCACGTCGGCCGCCTCGAGCAGGTCGGGGTCGAGCGTGATCGAGCCGACGTAGTGCAGGTCGCAGTCGGTCACCATGGCCCGGTGGCCCTTCGACTTCAGCATCGTGCGCAGCATCAGGGGCTCCGGTTCGGGGCGAGGGGGTGGTTGTCGATGAGGCGCACGTCGCCCACCCGGGCGGCCACGGCGACGAGCGCGCCGTCGCGGACGACGTCGAGGGGGGCGAAGCTGTCGGCGTCGACGAGCGCGAGGTACTCGGGCTCGACCCCGTGGCGGACGATCGCCTCGCGCGCGGCGGCGAGGACGGCGGCGGCGTCGCGCCCGCC
>JALYMR010000272.1 GCA_030773615.1 Actinomycetota bacterium | reverse complement strand
CGGCGCCGCGCGCTCCCGCTCGCCGCATCCGAGCCCCAGGGCGGCGACGAGCGCCGGGGCGAGCGGGACGACGCGCCGCACCGGGCGCAGGTCAGGCGCCAGCGAGGGCCGAGCGCGGGTCGAGCACGGCGCGCTCCACCCGCTCGGCGATGCGGGCGGCGTCGAAGCCGACCTCGGCGTGCAGCAGGGCGGGCTTGCCGTGGGTCACGTACCGGTCGGGCAGGCCGACGCGCAGGATCCGGGGCACGACGAGGCCAACGTCGCTGAGCGCCTCCCACACCGCGGAGCCGAAGCCGCCGGCGAGCACGCCCTCCTCCACGGTGACGAGCAGCTCGTGCTCGGCGGCGAGCTCGGCGAGCAGGGCGACGTCGAGCGGCTTGGCGAAGCGCGCGTCGGCGACGGTGACCTCGAGCCCGCGCTCGGCGAGCAGCGCGGCCGCGTCGAGGCCCTTCTGGACGCCGCTGCCGTAGCCCACGATGGCCACCCGGCCGGCGCCCTCGCGCAGGAGCTCGCCCGTGCCGAGCTCGAGCGGCACGGGCTCGTCGGGCAGGGGGACCCCGACGCCCTCGCCCCGCGGATAGCGGAGGGCGACCGGCCCGTCGTCGTGCGCGAGCGCGGTGCGCAGCATGTGGACGAGCATGGCCTCGTCACGGGGAGCCATGAGCACGAGGTTCGGCAGCGGGCGCAGGTACGCGATGTCGAACGCCCCGTGGTGGGTCGGGCCGTCGTCGCCCACCAGCCCGGCCCGGTCCAGCGCGAAGACGACGTTGAGGCGCTGGAGGCAGACGTCGTGGACGAGCTGGTCGTAGGCGCGCTGCAGGAAGGTCGAGTAGATCGCGCACACGGGCTTCGCGCCCTCGAGGGCCAGGCCCGAGGCGAAGAGCACCGCGTTCTGCTCGGCGATCCCCACGTCGAAGTAGCGCTCGGGCAGCGCGCGCTGCAGCTGCGTGAGCCCCGTGCCCGAGTTCATCGCGGCGGTGATGCCGATGACGCGGTCGTCGCGGCGGGCCTCGGCCACGAGCGCGGCGCCGAACACCTCCGTGTACTGGCGGGTGCCGGCCGGCTTGGGCGCCCCCTTGGGCGCGGGCAGGCGGTCGACGATCGACTTCGGCTTGGCCGCGTGCCAGGTCTCCATGCCCTCGAGACCGCCCTGCTCGGAGGCGGCGAAGCCCTTGCCCTTCACGGTGGAGACGTGCACGACGACCGGGCGGGCGGCGTCGAGGGCCTCGCGCAGGGCGAAGCGCAGCGCCCGAACGTCGTGGCCGTCGACGACGCCCACGTACGCCCAGTCGAGCTCCTCCCAGAACATGCCCGGCGCCCAGAAGGCCTTGATGGACTCCTTGAGCTGCGGGCCGAGGCGCTCGAAGGCGGCGCCGATCGCGCCCGGGAGCTCGGTGAGTCGGCCCTCGACGCCCTCCCGCGCCCGCCACCACCGGGGGTTCAGGCGCATGCGCGTGAACGAGCGCGAGAGCGCGCCGACGTTCGGCGAGATGGACATGCCGTTGTCGTTGAGCACGACGACGATCGGGGTGCCCAGGCCGCCGGCCTGGTGGATCGCCTCGAAGGCCACCCCGCCGGTCATGGCCCCGTCGCCCACGACGGCGACGACCTTGCCCGCGTCGGGCTCGCCGCGGACGCGCATCGCCTCCTTGAGCCCGACGGCGTAGCCGATGGCCGTCGACGCGTGGCCCGCGCCCATCACGTCGTGCTCGCTCTCCGGTATGGAGCAGAAGGGCGCGAGCCCCTCGTACTGGCGGATCGTCGCGAGCTGGTCGCGCCGCCCGGTGAGCACCTTGTGGGGGTAGGCCTGGTGGCCGACGTCCCACAGGATCTTGTCGCGGGGCGAGTCGAGCAGGGAGTGCAGGGCCACCGCGAGCTCGCAGGTGCCGAGGTTTGCCCCGAAGTGCCCCCCGATCTCCCCCACCGTGTCGATGATGTGGCCGCGAACCTCCTCGGCCACGACCGCGAGCTGGTCCTCGCTGAGGCCATGGAGGTCCTGCGGGCGGTCGATCCGGTCGAGCAGGCGGGTCAAGGTCTAGGCCGTCCGGGTGTGGATGAAGTCGGTGATCTGGGCGAGCTCGGGCGCGCCGTGCGGCGCGGCCTCGTCGAGCAGCGCGCGGGCCTGCGCGTGCGACGCCTGGGCGAGCGCACGGGCCCGCTCGAGGCCGAACTCGCTGACGTACGTGCGCTTGCCGTGGCGCTCGTCGCTGCCCCGGGGCTTGCCCAGTGCGTCGTCCGTTCCGGTGACGTCGAGGATGTCGTCCACGATCTGGAAGAGCACGCCGAGCTCGCCACCGAAGCGACGAAAGGCCAGGGTAGTCGCCTCCGGCCTGCCCGCGATGAGCAGTACGCACTCCACGCTCGCGCGGATGAGCCGGCCCGTCTTGAGCTCGTGCAGGCGGCGCAGGCCGTCCGGGCCGGGAGGGCCGCCCCCGTCCACGTCGAGGAACTGCCCGCCGACCATCCCCCCCACCCCGGTCGCCGCGGCGAGCTCGCCCACCGCGCGCAGCACGCTGCCGGGCTCGCCGCGCTGGTCGCAGAGCACGAGGCGGAACGCCTCGGCGTAGAGGCCGTCGCCGGCGAGGATGGCGACGTCCTCCCCGAAGGCGACGTGGTTCGTGGGGCGCCCCCGCCGGAGGTCGTCGTCGTCCATGGCGGGCAGGTCGTCGTGGATGAGCGAGTAGGTGTGGATGAGCTCGATGGCGGCGGCGAGGGGCAGGAGCTCGCGCTCGTCGTGCCCCACCGCCCGTGCGGTGGCCAGGGCGAGGACGGGGCGCACGCGCTTGCCCCCGGCGAGCAGGGAGTAGCGCATCGCCTCCTCGAGGCCGCCGGTGAGGGTGTCGGGGCCGAAGCGCAGCGCGTCGAGGTACCGCTCGACCTCGAGGCGCAGGTGCTCGGGGTAGCTCACGGGAAGGGCAGCGCGTCCTGGCCCGGGAGCCCGACCTCGCTGCCCTGCCGGGCGAGGCGCTCGAGCTCCGTCGCGGCCTGGGCGGCGAGGGACGCGCAGTCCTCCACGACCCTGGCCGCCGCGTCGGGGCTCAGGTTCTCCGAGCGCAGCCGGCGGGCGGCGCCCTCCAGGCGCTCGACGAGGGGATCGAGGGCCAGGGCGGGATCGGTCACGCGACGGGGTCCCGGTCCTCGCGCAGGGCGGCGGCGAGGATGCCGTTGACGAACCCGGGCGCCTGCGCCGAGGCGTAGGTCTTCGCGAGCTCGACCGCCTCGTCGATCGCGCCCTCGGGCGGGATGGGGACGTCGGCGGGCACCGCGTCGGGGTGGAGCATCTCGAGCAGGGCGACGCGCAGGATGGCGTGCTCGAGAGGGGCGATCCGGTCGACCGTCCACCCTCGGGCGTGGCGCTCGATGACCCCGTCGAGCTCGCCCGCGTAGTCCTCGGTGGCGTGGGCCAGCGCCCGGGTGAAGGCCGCCGCCCCGGGGGGCAGGACCCCGTCGAGCGGCCGGTCGGTCACGTCGGACTGATACAGCGCGAAGACCGCGTCGCGGCGCTGGTCGGAGCGGCGGGCCACGGGGCGCGAGGCTAGCGCGCGGTCGCCTCCCGCCGCCCTGTCGCCCGCCAGCTCAGGGCGCCCGCGCCGACGCCGTAGAGCTCGCTCGCCATCCAGGCGCCCAGGGGGACGACCCAGGCGACGTAGGCCAGGAACGGCCCGTTCCCCGTGCGGGCGTCGATGAGCACGAACGAGGCCCAGGTCGCCGCGGTGGCCGCGAGCGCGAGCACGGGCAGGTCCCTGCCGCGGCGCACCTCCCAGGCGAGGAGGGCGAGCAGGAAGGGCAGCTGGTAGTAGCCGATGTTCCAGGGGTCGAGCGCGCAGCGCGCCAGAAGGAGCAGGGCGAGCAGCAGCAGGGCGTCGTCGGGCGCGCGCCGCGGGCCCCCGCGCCACCACCACAGCGCGCACAGCGGCACGCTGAGGGCGACGATGAGCGGGTGCGAGAGCCCGACGAGCCACGCGGGGGGCAGGCGGTCGGAGTGCCCGGCGGCCACCCACGCCGCCCCGGCTGGCTCCCCCAGGGGCCAGAAGAGCTGGTGGGGGTGGAAGAGCTGCCCGGTGACGGCGACGGCGGTCTGCCGCGCCACCGCGCCGGCGGGGTCCGTGAGCACGACGGGGAGGTGGATGAGGGCGACGACGAGCGCCGCGAGGCCGAGGAGGCGCACCTGGCCGCGGGGCGCGGCGAGGAGCACGGGCAGCCCGGCGAGCACGGCCCACTGCTTCGCGGCCACGGCCAGGCCGAGCGCGAGGCCGGCCAGGACGACCCGCCCGTCGCGGGCGAGCAGCGTCGCCCCGACCGCCGCGGCCCCCGCGAGGAGGTCCTCCGGGTGCCCCCAGGCCAGCGCGAGGCCCGCCACCGGGCTCGCCGCGGACAGGCCAACGACGAGCGGCCAGGCCAGCCGGGAGCCCCCGGCGGCGCGGGCCTCGCAGCCGAGCATGGCGCCGAGCGCGGCGAGCGCGAGCGCGCAGGGCACCGCGCCGGCCAGGTACAGCGCGGTCGCACCCCCGCCCAGCCACCCGGCGGGGCCGGCGAAGGGCGCACGCAGGACCATGGCCCCGGCGTAGCCCGGGCTCTTCGCCACGAACGCGCTCCAGTCGCCCCGGGCGAGCGCCTCGAACGCGGGCAGCGCCTCCGTGCCGAAGTCGCTCCACCAGACGTCGTGCGAGCCGACGACGAGGAGCACGGCGACCCCGAGCAGGGCGAGCGGCCACGGGCGCACGCCCGGGGAATCGGCTGCGCTCCCGCTCGCTTGAGCAGGTCCCCGCTACGCCCGCGACATGTACTCGCCCGTCGCCGTCTGGACCTTCACGCGGTCCCCGACGTTGACGAAGAGCGGGACCTGCACCCGGGCGCCGGTCTCGAGCGTCGCGGGCTTCGTGCCCCCGCCCGAGGCGGTGTCGCCACGCACGCCGGGCTCGGCCTCCGTGACCTCGAGCTCCACGGAGGCGGGCAGCTGCAGGTCGCCCGGGCGGTCGTCGATGAAGAGCACGTCTACCACGTCGTTGGGCTTCGTCCAGCGCAGGGCGTCGCGCACGGCCTCCTCGGGCACGGCGAGCTGCTCGTAGGAGGCCGAGTCCATGAAGTGCGCCTCGCTGCCGTCCGTGTAGAGGAACTGCATCTTGCGCGCCTCCGTGCGCACGGCACGGAACTTCTCGCCGGCCCGGAAGGTGCGGTCGATGATCGCCCCGTCGCTGGCCCGCCGCAGCTTCGTGCGCACGAACGCCCCGCCCTTGCCGGGCTTGACGTGCTGGAACTCGACGACCTTGAAGATCGTCCCCTCGACCTCGATGTGGTTGCCGTTCTT
>JALYMR010000271.1 GCA_030773615.1 Actinomycetota bacterium | reverse complement strand
CCGTTCTCCAGGCCGTAGCGGAAGAACGAGCTGCGCTGCTGGAAGTTCCCGTGGGCGCGCGGGTCGGTCCACGGGGTACCCTTGGGGTCGGCGACCTCGTAGATCGCCCGCAGCGCCTCGTCGAGGTCGCCCGGCTCGAGCAGGCCGCGCTCGTCGGCGTCGCGGGCCCAGGCGCCCGCGAAGCAGTCGGCCTGGAGCTCGGCCTGGATGGTGAGCGGGAAGCGCAGGCCGAGGAGGGCCTGGGCGGCGTGGCCCCACTCGTGGGCGAGCACGAGCGCGGCGGCCATGTCGCCCGCCTGCTCGTAGAAGGGGCGCAGGATGCGGGTCTCGTCCCAGGAGATGAAGTGCCCGTCCGGGCAGTACACGGCGTTGCCCGGGGGCAGCGGCTGGCCGCCGCAGGCGCGCGGCCCGTTGACCTCGTAGGCGCGGTAGACCTCCGGCGCCTCGTAGCGCTCGCCCAGCGCCCGCCGCCAGAAGTCGTCGATCGCGCCGAGGATGGAGGGGAGCTCGGCGTCAAGCGTCTCCTCCGACTGGGGATCGATCGACTCGGGGTTCTCCGCCTCGCCCGGGATCGGCACCTCGCGGCGCGGCGCGACGGGAGGGTCGGCCTGCGCCGGGGGCTGGTTGTCCACGGGCGAGCGCTCGGGACCTTGGGTCGGGACGGGGACGGGCGGCTCCTCGGCCTGCTCGGCGCGCTCGCGGCTGGGCAGGAAGATGTCCGTGATGCTCGGCCGGCCGTCGTCGGGGCTCGCGTCGCCGCAGCCCGCGGCGAGGAGCGCGAGGGCGCAGAGCAGCGCGGCGACGAGGCGAGGGGCGGGCACCCTCGCTGCCTTCCCGCTCGCCCCCCGCGCGACACGCGGCGCGGCGCTCTGGGAGCCCGGCGCGCTACCTGCCCGCGCCCGGCTCCCAGAGCGGCTCGGCGCCGGCGTTCGCCCCCCGGCTCAGGATGAAGAGCAGGTCGGAGAGGCGGTTGAGGTAGCGCAGCACCTCGGGGTTCGCGTCCTCGACGCGCAGGGCCCGACGCTCGGCCCGCCGGCACACCGTGCGGCACACGTGCAGCTGCGCCGCGGCGGGCGTCCCGCCCGGGAGCACGAAGGAGCGCAGGGGCTCGAGCGCCGCGTTGACCTCGTCGCAGCGCTCCTCGAGCCAGGCCGTCTGCTCGGGGGCGACCCGCAGCCGGTCGCGCTCGCCGCCGGGAGGCACGGAGAGATCGGCGCCCACGTCGAACAGGTCGTTCTGCACCCGGCGCAGCCAGTCCCCGTAGGGCTCGGGCAGCCCGGGCACGGTGCGGGCGAGGCCGAGCTGGGCGTTGAGCTCGTCGACGTCCCCGTAGGCCTCGATGCGGGGGTGCGTCTTGGGCACGCGGCTCATGTCGCCGAGGTGCGTCTCGCCGCCGTCGCCAACACGGGTGTAGATGCGGGTGAGGTTCACCGTCATGGAGACGGAGATCGTAGACTCGGTCCCCGTCAGGGTCGGTGGCCAAGGGAAGCCGGTGCGAGTCCGGCGCGGACCCGCCACTGTCACCGGGGACGCCGTGCACACGCGCTCGAGCGCAGCCACTGGGGCAAGCCCCGGGAAGGCGTGCCGGTCGGCCCGGAAGCCAGGAGACCTGCTCCGACCACAGGCCGTCAAGCCCTCGTGGAGAAGGGGTGGCTCCGATCGCACAGCCCAGCGTCCGCGGCCTCGCCGCCCTCGTCCTCGCCCTCGCCCTCGTCGTGCTGGGCGTCGCCGCCCTCGCCGCGCGCGCCGAGGCCGCCCCGCGGGTGCGGGCCATGGTCGTGGGCCAGCGGGGCGTCCTCTTCGAGCCTCGCGCGGTCACCGCCCGCGCAGCGGGCCCCTTCGGGATGGGCCGGCGCCCGCGCGCCGGTCAGCGGGTGAGCTGGTTCTGGTGTCGCCTCTCGCGGGCCGGGGGCTGCCAGCGCACGCTCGAGCTCGTGGGCGCGCCCCGCCGGGCGACCGCCGGGCAGACGTTCGCGCTGCGCGTGCGGGCCTTCGACGAC
>JALYMR010000270.1 GCA_030773615.1 Actinomycetota bacterium | reverse complement strand
TTGAGCGATGGGTGCGCGGGATGCCCGTCGGGGAGGCGTGGGCGTATGCACGGGCGACGCGGTACGTCGCGGGGACGGACGACGCGCACGCCCTGGGGATGGCTCGCGTGCTTGCGGCCCGCGGCATCGGGGCGAGCCTCGACCTCTTCGGCGGCCAGGTCGGCGATCTGGACGTCGCTCGTGCCGCTGCCGCCCGCTACGTGGCGTTGGCCGAGCGACTCGTCGACGAGCCGGAGGGAGTCTGGCTGTCGGTCGACCTCTCGCACATCGGCCTTGACGTCGACGTGTCCTTTTGCCGCTCCCAGCTTGAGCGGATCAGCGCGGCGCTGCCCGCCGGGCGGTTGATCCAGGTCGGCGCCGAAGACGCCGCCCGTACCGACCCCGTCCTCGCCGTGATCCTTCCGCTCGCCCGCGCCGGGGCGCCAGTCGGGGCAACGCTGCAGGCGAACCTCCGACGCAGCGACGAGGACGTCGCGCCGCTCGCCGAGGCCGGGCTGCACGTGCGGCTGGTGAAGGGCGCGTACGTTGAAGCGCCCGACATCGCCCGACCACTCGGCGAGGAGACCGATCTGGCCTACGTGCGCCTCGCCCACGACCTGACCGCTGCCGGCGTGCGGCTTGCGCTGGCCACGCACGATCGTGTGCTCCGCGAGGCGCTTCTGCGCGCCCTCCCCAGGGCGGAGAGCGAGCTGCTGCTGGGCGTCCGCGGGGACGACGCCGAGCAGCTCGCGGCGCGCGGCAGGACGGTTCGCCTCTACGTACCTTTCGGCGACAACTGGTTTCGCTACTGGATGCGTCGCCTCGCGGAGTCGCGCGGCGGCTGAGCCAGGATCGGTGCGGGACAGCGTGGGGCGGGTCGCCGGGGAGGCGGGCGTCGGTCGCCCGTCGCGTCGTGCGGACGCCGAGTGGCGCGTTGTCCTGGGCCGTCCGCAGTGCAACATTCCGCGGCCAGGGAACGGCGACGTCGGAGATGACGAACATGGCGTGGGGCTACGTGCAGACGCTGGGGAACGTGACGTGGGATGAGTACGAGCGCCTTGGCGAGGAGCTCGACCACATGGTGCCGGCCGGCGCCATCCTGCATCTCGCCGGCGCCTACGAGGGCGGTATCCGGATCATCGACGTCTGGGAGTCTGAGGAGGCGTTCAATCGCTTCCGCGACGAGCACCTCGCGCCGGCGCTCTTGCGGGTGTTCGGTGAGCAACGAGCCGCAGAGCGCGCCGGAGGCATCGAGCCGCTCGACGTGCGCAACGTCATGATCACCTCGGCCACGCCCTGACGGCACGCCACCCCCGCTCACGCCAGCGCCGCCGGCAGATCCGTTCGAGCTCGGGAGGTGGGCGGCCAGCGACGGTCTTGTCGGTGTCGCGCTCGAGGTGGCGCTCGCGGATCCGCAGGGTCGCGACCTGGTTGTCGAAGTGCAGACCCTCCGTCACGCGCCACCGGATGCCCGGGTCCTTGAGTCGAGCGCTCCGGCCAACGCCACTGTCGCGTTGCAGCCGAGCCGGCCGCCATCGACGCGCCCGAGCCGGCGCCACTCTGAGGTGTCAGCCCGGTTAGCGAACTCGGTACTCGTTTGGTACCCGCGCCTCCTCCTCGCCCGGGTCGCGAGAAGCAGAAAGCCCCGCCGGAGCGGGGCTCTCTTGGGAGGTGAGCGAGGGGACTCGAACCCCCGACCGCCTGGACCACAACCAGGTGGTTTCGTTGCCTACCGGCCCACGCCCGAGCACCGCGGCCGCGGCCGCGGCAAGACAGGACGCGTGGGCGGCGTTCATCCGGACGCCCGAGAAGGGCCGCGGGTCGGAGCCGACGCGCGACGAGTCGCGGTGAGAGGCGACAGCGCGGGCGGCAACCGGGCCACGGTGGTCGCGATCCGCGCAGCCCAGCATCGGCTCGGCGCGCCCGCCGCGCAGCTGCTGTTCTACCCCGCGGGCGGCCTGACGCAGAAGCGCCCCTCTCACTGGATGTTCACCAACGGACCCTTTCTACTCGTGAGGAGCTCGACTGGTTCCGCGAGCGGTACTTGCCGACAGCGCCGCCGCGGGGAAGCACCTGGCGTCGCCCTTGCGCGTCGTCGCCAAGCGCAGCGCGCGCACCGGCGTGAACCACCGGGTGAACATTCGGCCGCCGCGCCGGCGCACCGGTCGCCCAGCAGCATCGGCCTCCCCCGCGGTATCACTTTGTGCGTCGCGGCGGCTGTCGCGCTCGGCTGCGCGAGTCGGTGCGGCGAGTGCCCTGAGCGTCGTCCTCGAGCGACCTCAGGCGGGGCTTCAGCGTGAAAGGTCGCGCGGGAAATTGCACGCCGTTTGCACCCCGTCGCCCAGACGCACCTCGACTCCGGGGACGAGAAAGGCGCGCAATCGCGGGCCTTCCGTGAAGTCGGGGAGGCAAGATTTGAACCTGCGCCCGCCCGGCCCCCAGCCCGGAAGTTGTAGGTCGTCAGCCGCCTCGACACCCAGACTGCGGACCTCGTCTCGGCCGCCGGCCTACACCGTTAGCGACTCCGCCCCCGCTCGTGAGAACGGACACCGAAGTTGGCCCCAGGAGGGACGCTTGATCTGGCCCCACCTCGTCCGACCGCGGGTCAACCGTCTCGCGCTTATCGAGCGCGAGCGGGAGGCCGGCAGAAGGAGTGCGATCC
>JALYMR010000269.1 GCA_030773615.1 Actinomycetota bacterium | reverse complement strand
GCGGCCTCACCGCCCGCTGAGGGCGATCGCGATGGCGCGCCGCACCCGGTGGGCGGTGAGGATCCCGACGGGCTGACGCTCGCGGTCGACGGCGACGAGGGCGCCCCGCTCGCCCAGCCGCTCGTCGGCGAGCAGGGACTCGACGGGCGCGCCCGCGCTGACCTGCCAGGCGTCGGCGTCGCCGTCCAGGAGCTCGCGCGCCAGGGCGCCGACCGCCGCGCCGCGCACGCGCTCGGCGGGGAGCACGCCGAGGAAGCGCCCGCGCTCGTCGACGACGGGCGTCCAGCCGGGCCCGGGGACGCCGAGGGCCTGCTCGACGGGGGCGGAGGCGCTCAGCGGCAGGGGCGCGGGCTCCATCACGTCGGCCACGGTGATCCCCTCCAGGCGCTCGCTGAGCGCGGTCGAGGCGACCGCGCTGCGCGCGGCGGAGAACAGGAACCAGCCCAGGAGGCCGAGGTAGAGGCCGTTGAAGAGCTCGTCGCGCAGGGCGAGGTACGCCCCGAGCCCGATGAGCAGCACGGCGAAGCCCTGGCCGAGGCGCCCGGCGAGGCGGGTCGCGCGCCCCCGGTCGCCCGTGAGGCGCCAGACGACGGCGCGCGCGATGCGGCCGCCGTCGAGGGGGAAGGCGGGGATGAGGTTGAACAGGAACAGGAAGGCGTTGATCGTGGCCAGGAAGCCGAGCAGGGCGAGCACGGGGGAGGTACGCGCGTCCTGCGCGAGCAGGGCCACCCGCAGCGCGTCGCCGCCGCTGGCCACGGCGAGCGCGAGGCCCAGGCACAGCGCGACGACGGCGAGGGTGACCGCAGGCCCCGCGGCGGCCACCCGGAACTCGGCGCCGGGCGAGGTCGTGTCCTGTCGCATCCGCGCGATCCCGCCGAAGAACCAGAGGTCGATGCCCGAGATCTCCATGCCCAGGCGCCGGGCCACCAGGGCGTGGCCGAGCTCGTGGAGCACGAGCGAGGCGAAGAAGAGCAGCGCGGAGGCCACCGCGAGCGCGTAGGCCATCCCCTGCGCTCCGACGAGGCGCTCGAAGTGGTCCGAGAGCAGGTAGATGAACAGGAAGAGGACGACGAACCAGCTCGGGCTCGCCCCGATCCGGATGCCGAACAGCCGCACGAGCTGGACCGAGCCGCCGAGCACCGCCCCATCGTCGCACGCCGAATAGCCTCCGTGACCACCACGAGGGAGGACCACTTGGCCCACAACGTCACCTTCATCCCCGGCGACGGCACCGGCCCCGAGCTGACGGAGGCGACCCGTCGCGTGCTCGAGGCCACCGGGGTCGAGTTCGCCTGGGACCGTCGCGAGGCGGGCATCGACGAGTTCGAGCGCTCGGGCGACCCCTTCCCGGACGAGACCCTGCAGTCGATCAAGGACAACGGCGTGGGGATCAAGGGGCCGACGACGACGCCGGTGGGCTCCGGCTTCCGCTCGGTCAACGTGCTTCTGCGCAAGGAGCTCGACCTCTTCGCCTGCATCCGCCCGTGCAAGGCCCTCGAGGGGGTGCGCACCCGCTTCCCCGAGACGGACCTCGTCGTCGTCCGCGAGAACACGGAGGACCTCTACGCGGGCATCGAGTTCGAGCACGACTCGCAGGACGCCGAGCGCCTGCGGGAGTTCATCGCCGGGCTCGCCGGCGCCCGCATCCGCGAGCACTCGGGCATCTCCATCAAGCCCATCTCCATCTTCGGGTCGGAGCGCATCGTGCGCTCGGCCTTCGACTACGCGCGGGCCAACGGGCGGCGCAAGGTCACCGCCGCCCACAAGGCGAACATCATGAAGCACTCCGACGGGCTGTTCCTCGAGGTCGCGCGCCGCGTGGCGGAGGACTTCCCCGACCTCGAGTTCGAGGACCGCATCATCGACAACCTGTGCAACCAGCTCGTCTCGCGCCCCGACGAGTACGACGTCATCGTGCTGCCCAACCTCTACGGCGACATCGTCAGCGACCTCGGGGCGGGCCTCATCGGCGGCCTCGGCGTGGCGCCGGGGGGGAACCTCGGTTCCATCGCCGCGGTGTTCGAGGCCACCCACGGCTCGGCCCCGAAGTACAAGGGCCTCAACCGGGTCAACCCGACGGCGCTCATGCTCTCCGGGGTGCTCATGCTCCGCCATCTCGACGAGCGCGAGGCCGCCGACCGGCTCGAGGGCGCGGTCGCCGCGGTGATCCGCAGGGGCGAGCGGGTGACCTACGACCTGAAGCCCTACCGTGACGATCCCACCGCGGTGGGCACCTCCGAGTTCGCCGACGCTGTCATCGAGGAGATGGTCTGATGCCCACGACGGTCACCGTGACCGGCGCCGCCGGCGCGATCGGCTACGCCCTCATCCCCCGCATCGCCTCGGGCGAGCTCCTGGGGCCCGGCCAGGAGGTCCGGCTGCGCCTGCTCGAGGTGCCGCAGGCCATGGGCGCCGTCGAGGGCGTGGCCATGGAGCTCGCGGACTGCGCCCTGCCGCTCCTGCGCGAGGTGGACGTCTTCGACGCCGCCGGCCCCGCCTTCGACGGCGCCGGCGTCGCGCTGCTCGTGGGGGCGCGGCCCCGCACGAAGGGCATGGAGCGCTCCGACCTGCTCGAGGCCAACGGGGTGATCTTCGGCCCGCAGGGCGAGGCGATCAACGCCGGCGCCGCCGACGACGTGAAGGTCCTCGTGGTGGGCAACCCGGCGAACACGAACTGCCTCATCGCCATGTCGCACGCGCCGGACGTCCCCCGCGAGCGGTTCACCGCGATGACGCGCCTGGACCACAACCGCGCGCTCGCCCAGCTCGCACGGCGCACCGGCACCCCGGTGAGCGAGATCAGGCGGATGACGGTGTGGGGCAACCACTCGAACACCCAGTTCCCCGACCTCTCGCACGCGACGGTGCGCGGCGAGCCCGCGCTGCAGGCCGTCGGCGACCGGCGCTGGGTCGAGGAGGAGTTCATCCCCACCGTCGTCGGGCGCGGGTCGCGCATCATCGAGGCGCGCGGCGCCTCGAGCGCCGCCTCGGCCGCGAACGCGGCGCTCGACCACGTGCGCGACTGGGTGCGGGGCACGTCCGAGGGCGACTGGGTCTCCATGGCCGTGCCCTCCGACGGCTCCTACGGCGTCTCGGAGGGGATCGTGTCAAGCTTCCCCTGCACGTGTGCCGACGGCGCCTGGTCCATCGTCCGGGGCCTCGAGCTCGACGCCTTCGCGCGCGAGCGGATCGACGCGAGCGCGGCCGAGCTCGAGCGCGAGCGCGAGGCGGTCCGGGAGCTGCTCTAGGGCGAGCCGCTACGCCGCCACGAGGGCATGCCAGCCGCGCCCGCGCTTCTCCACGAGACCCTCCTGCGCGAGGCCCGGGAGGACGCGGTACAGGTAGTTCTGCTGCATGCCCATGGCCTCGGCGAGCTCGGGGATGGTGACGCCGGGGCGCTGCTTGACGAGCTCGAGCGCCTCGTTGGCCCGGTTGCCGCTGCCCCGCGGGCGCCCGCGGGACGAGCCGCCGTCGCCGTCCGG